>DCGO01000035.1:0-343 GCA_002314605.1 Lentisphaeria bacterium UBA1776
TAGAGGCCGTAGCCGATGTTGAAAAGGGCTTTGAGGTCGCACTCCGGCGTTTCCGTCTTCTGCTGGGCGGCGTAGGCCAGACAGAACTCTTCCGCCAGAGCCTCCAGTTTGTCCCGGCTCTCGTCGTTCAGCGCGGACTTGATGGTGACGGTGTTTTCCGCCCAGACGATGTTTTTGCTTTTTTCCAGCATACATCTGATGGTTTTTGCAGCCAGGGGGGCCCAGGAGCCGTTTTCGACGATGCCGATGAAGCGGTTCTGGAAATTGCGCTCCGTCAGATGATGGATGAATTCCTTCATGAAGGGATAGATGTCTGCATTGTAGGTGGTGGTGGCGAGGATGA
>DCGO01000035.1:392-695 GCA_002314605.1 Lentisphaeria bacterium UBA1776
CCGCCTGGGACATGTCGCTGCGGGCCAGATCGGTCACCACGACTTTCGGACAGCCTTTGGCCCGGAGTTTTTCGGCCAGAAGTTCCACCGCTTCCCGGGTATGGCCGTAAACGGAGGTGTAGGCAATGAGAATGCCTTCACTCTCCACCGTGTAGCTGCTCCAGGTGTTGTAAAGCGCCAGATAATGGCCCAGATTTTCCTTCAGCACGGGTCCGTGGAGGGGGCAGATGGCGGCAATGTCCAGCGTGGCGGCTTTTTTGAGCAGGGCCTGCACCTGAGCGCCGTACTTGCCCACAATGCCGA
>DCGO01000035.1:709-19192 GCA_002314605.1 Lentisphaeria bacterium UBA1776
GATGAAATAGCGCCGGGATTCATCGTCCCATGGTTCCTCACGGTCCAGGGCACCGAATTTGCCGAAGCCGTCGGCGGAAAAGAGGACCTTGTCGCAGGCGTCGTAAGTGACCATGACTTCCGGCCAGTGGACCATGGGGGCGGCTACAAAGGCGAGGGTGTGTTTCCCGAGAGAAAGGGTGTCGCCTTCGGCAATCACCACCTGACGGTCCGCAAAATCGGTGCCGAAATAATTCTTCATCATGGCGAAGGCTTTGGCGGAAGAGACGATCTTCGTTTCGGGATAAAGCTTCATGAAGTTTGCGATATTGGCGGAATGATCCGGCTCCATGTGCTGAATGATCAGATAATCCGGCTTCCGGCGGCCCAGAGCCTTGTCGAGATTGTCCAGCCACTCGTGGGTGAAATGACTGTCCACCGTGTCCATGACGGCGGTTTTTTCGTCCAGAATGACGTAGGAGTTGTAGCTCATGCCGTTGGGAACGCGGTACTGACCTTCAAAAAGATCCACCTGATGATCGTTGACGCCGGCGTAAAGAATGTCTTTGGTGATTTCCATGATTCTCTCCTTGATGTATGGATGATATCTTTATATCACGCAATAATATATACCCTCAAGGCTTTTTTTCAAGACGACGGTCCCTCTGGGAAGACCTTAACGGATATAGACGGCGTAACTTGCCGGCGGCATTTCCATTTCCGCTGCCCCCTCTGCTGCCGTCAGCTTCACGCCGGGACTTGCCGACAGTACGCGGTATTGACGGAGCCCCGGAAGACCGAAGGAGGCTTTTACACTCTCCCCGCCTGGGTTGACGGCCACCATGAGCCAGGAATCCCCGGCGGTCCTGCCGTAAATTACCGGATACACATTTTCTTCCCCGAAGAGGACCCTGAAATCCCCGTCGTTCCCCGCCGCCGGACAGATCGCACGGAGTTTGAGGAGTTTCCGGACGAAATTCAACAGCGAGTCCGGATCCTGATCCTGAGTCGCCGCATCAGGACGGAGGGGGGAGGGGTCCAGAGGAAGATAAAACTTTTCCGGCAGCGCGGAGGAAAATCCGGCATGTCCGGACGCATCCCACTGCATGGGGGTCCTGCAGGCGGAACGGTTGTAGGACCCCTCCTTGTTGCCGAGTCCGAAGACATTATCCATGCCGATCTCGTCCCCCGCGTAAATGAACGGGATGCCGGGAAGCAGCAGCATGAAAGCCATGGCGGGCTTCATCTCCTCCAGTGTCCTGCCGCCCCGGAAACGGCCGATGTCGTGATTGCCGGTGATGAGCCCCACATAACCCCGGTTTCCCAAATGTTTCAGATGACGCTGAAACTGCCGGAGAAAGGGCATGGCATCGCCTTTGCCCGCCAGGTCGAAATAGCTGTGCCCTCCGGCAAAGGGGGAATTGCTGATCCGTTCCGGTTCCGCCCGGAAGAGTTTCGTGTAGCCGGATTCGCCGCAGTGCGCCATAAAGTCCACATGAAACCCCGCATCCACGGCATCGGAGGGATTGCACCATTCGGAGATCAGGACGGCTTCCGGATATTCCCGATCAAGCCAGTTCCGGTAATCGTGCCAGAGCTCCCGGATCCCCGCTGCGGCATTTTCGCCCCGGATCAGACTGGCCGCCATATCCACCCGGAACCCGTCGCAGCCCATGTCCAGCCAGAATTTCATGACATTGCGCATGGCTTCCCGGACTTTCAGGACTTCCGGGTGATCTACGGGGAACTGCCACGGGTATTCCGGATCGGCGGGAGCAAAGCCGTAGTTCAGCGCCGGCTGGCAGTAGAAGAAGTTGATCATGAAACAGCCGTCACGGTTTCCGTAGCCGCTGATGAAACGGTAACTGCCTTTCTTTTCCCCCCAGCCGTTGGTCCAGATATAGAAATTTCCGTAAGGGTTGTCTTTGCCTTTCTGGGACTCCAGAAACCACGGGTGCTGAAGAGAGGTGTGACCGGGGACCAGATCGAGGATGACGTGCATCTCCCGCCGGTGAGCTTCGTCAAAGAGCCGCTTCAAATCGTCATTGGTGCCGTAGCGGGGGGCGACTTTGCAGTAGTCTGCCACATCGTACCCGGCGTCCTGAAAAGGCGACACGAAACAGGGGTTGAGCCAGATGGCATTGGCATTCAGGCTTTTGATATAGTCCAGCTTCCGGATCACCCCGGGGAGGTCCCCGATCCCGTCTCCGTTGGTATCCAGGAATGTTTGAGGATAGACCTCATAGACAACGGCATTTTTCAACCAGGATGGCTGTGTCATGGCCGGTTCTTTCACATTTCGTATTTATGCCAGTGGGCGAGGATCTCGTCACGGAACTCGCCGCCTTCTTCGCCGGGCTGGACCACGGCAAAAGCCTCCACATGTTCACAGCCGGTCCCGGTTTCCCAGGGGCGCCATGTAAGGTGGGAGACCTTCGGCATCTGGCAGGCGTGGACGGCGATCATGTCGAGCTTTCCCTGATAGGTCGCCGTAATGTCGATCCAGCTCTGGCGGAAGTTGTAGATCTCGCCGCAGAAGGGAACGTCCACACAGGGGCTCATGAGGATCATTCCACTGTAGCTGCACTCTTTCAGGGCGCGGGTCACCAGAAGGGAGGTACCGATATGCTCCGAATCCAGCTGAATGGGGTCGTGGGTAAGGACCGCTTCCGGCTGATATTTTGCGACCAGACCGGCGATCTCCTTGCGGGCGGCGGGGAATTCGTGGGCGGTCAGGATGCAGCTTTCCGGGGCCGCGCAGTTGACGGGAGCGGTGCCGTAGCCGACATAGTGGCGCTCGCTGTTCTGGTCGTAATAATGCCGCTGGGGGTGGTTCAGGTGGATCACCGTGGCGTTGTTCAGCTTGGCGGCGGCTTTGGCGGCTTCCAGTTTCCGCTGGGGCATGATCTCGTACCACGGGAGTTTCCTGGAAATGATTTCATTGTCGGGGCCGAGGGTGTTCCATTCACCGGACATGTTGTTGGTGCTCATGACGTAGATGAGTTCATACCCTTTGGCCAGATATTTCAGGACGGTCCCCCCCGCATTGCCCTCGATGTCGTCTGCGTGGGAGTAGATGGCCATGATGCACTTTTTCATAAGAATCCTTTCGTATAAGCGGTCCGCCCGCCATTGTTTTTTTATTTTGTTCCGGAAGTTCCTTTGGACGGCACAAGCCGGACCAGCGGTTCCATCGGAGCGGAGACCCGGTTCAAATGAATCTCTTCCGGATCCGCGGCGGCGATGAAATGTTTCCAGCCTGGATGGGAAAGAAAGACCTTCACATGGTCAAATTCCACATCTTTGGCATTGCTGATCTCGAATACGGAATCCGTGGAAAGATTGCCCCACCAACCGGTCCCGGGATCAATGTCCGGGTGCGGTCCGCAGCCATCGTACGTCATGCGGATGTTGCGGAAGGTGAAATTTCCGAAGGGGGCCGTGCCGTTTCCGTGGATGAAGACGGTCCGTTTGCCCCGCACATCCATATCGGAGAAGACGAGGTCGCGGATGGGTTTGGTGTTGGCCTTTTGGGGAACAAAGGTCTCATGGGCGATCTTCATGAATTTCGTGGTGTCCAGGATCTTCCAGTTGTGGAAGGTGATGTTTTCGATGCTCGTTCCCGTGGATGCCTCGGAATAACGGCTCTGGATCAGAATGGCGGTCCCGGCATGGGGGACCAGGATGTTGCTCAGCATGCAGTTCCGGATCTCTCCATTGCCGACCCCGACGCGAACTGCAGCGGCGTAGGAGGCGCTCAGAATGCAGTTGGAGACCACCACATTTTCACAGGGCTGGGCCCGGTCTTTCAGGGAAAGACTGCTGCCCCGGATGGCGATGGCGTCATCGGCGGTGTCGATGTCGCAGTCCGAAACGATCACATTTTTGCAGCAGTCGATGTCGAAGCCGTCGTTGGTGTTCACGTTGTGGTCGCCCCGGACACGGACGTTCCGGATCATCACGTCATTGCAGCCGTGGAGATAACAGTGCCAGTAGGAGGAATTCCGCAGTTCCAGATCTTCGATGCGGATGTTTTTCGAGAAATTGAAATAGAGCATCTGTCCCGGCTTGCCGCAGGGTTTCACGTTCCAGATGCCCACCATGTATTCTTTGATGGGGTTGGCCGTATCCATGAAAGCCCGGTCGTTGCCGTGAATGACGCCGCCGCCGCAGAGGGTGATATCTTCCTGATCCACCGCGATCAGCAGGTGCTTGCCATGAGAATATTCCGAGGGACACTCCCAGTTCCACGGGGTGAAATCCGGCTTGTTGTAGTCCTCCAGGTCCGGATTCATTTTCAGGACGGCCCCCTGGGCGATATGCAGTCCGCCATGGCTCTTCAGATAGATGCTCCCGGCAAGATAGGTCCCCGGGGGGAAATACACCATGCCTCCGGCATCCACCGCCGCCTGGATCGCTTGCGTGTCCACCGTGACGCCGTCGCCTTTGGCTCCGTAATCCATTACATTCTGCATTTTGTACTCTTTCTCATTTTTTTCTCCGTTCAAACCCTGTCCCGCTGCGGAAAAGATGACTGCAGCGGAAGAGAGCAGCAGGATCAGTTTTTTCATTTTACCGGTAGAAGTTGGCCAGCTCGTTCAGCATGGCAAAGCCGCCTCCGGTGGGGGAAATAAGCTGCAGGTCCCCGTTCAGCTTTTCCACATGACGGGCCCGGCAGACATTGATGCCCCATGGCTGCTGCCGCGTGGGACCGTTTTCCCCGAAATCCCTTGTGGGAAGAATGATCTCAAGCTCCCAGCGGTCGGCGTGTTTCTTTGCGCACACTTTGGCGCCGGAATCCCAGAGGACGGGCATGGTGTCCCGGGCGACGATGGCGGGATCGGCGGATTCGTCATAAAGAGCCCCGTTGGCGTTGGCGGCAATTTTGAAGAAACTCCGGGAAGGTGTTTCCACATAGATCTCCACTTCCTCATCCATAAAGATGCCGGCATCGTCCCTTCCCGTGATTTTTGCGGAAATTTTCCTCATGTCGGTCTCGAAACAGGTGATGCCGAAATAGAGTTTTTTACCATCTTTGGACATTTTCATGCGGACAAGGGTCCGGTTGGTGTCCGGAACGTCGCCGGTATAGGTGTTTTTCATCCAGAGTTCCACGGCTCCTTTCCAGAAAGGCGCTTCAAAATTGCAGTCCGGGAGAGTGCGGTCCTGTTCCGCCGTTGCCAGACGGATGGAGGGACCGGTGCGTTTCAACCCTTTGAAAAGCGTTTTCAGGGGTTCCATGTCCTTTTCGAAAAGGGCGATCCTCCGGTCATAGACAGACCTCTTTTCCACCTTGCTCCGGGCAGCGGAGAGTAGTTGGAAGAATTTCTCCACATCCTTTTCCTTGAGGAACCCGGCGTAGGCGGTCACGGTGCGGCTTTCCGGCCGCATATAGACCATTTCCGCATACTCGTAAAAGGCCTTCATCTCTTTGGCGGCGGGGCCGAAGAAGAGTGTGTAATACTCCTCCATCAGTGCCTTCCTGTCCAGTTCCGGATCCCAGAAGAGTTTACCCTGCAGATAATAGAACCAGTGGGTGATGCCGGGGAGATCAGTCCAGCCGTTTCTGACCGGGCACTCGATGAATTTGCCCATGACTTTGCCGTTGAGATACCGCATTTCCTCCTGGAGACCGGCGGTGAAGAAGGCCGGACAGCTTTTAATCCCGCCGTAAAAGAGATAATGCTGCCAGAGAAAGATCTTTTTTGAGGTGGTGAGGGCGGTCCACTTTTCATACAGATCCCGCACCGCTTTTTTCCGGTCGGGCATGGTCATCTGCCGGGGGAGGCTGGCGGTCACCAAATCCACCGCCACATTTTCCGGCAGCGGTTTCAGATCCGCCGGCGGTTCTTCGCAGGGCCCGTAGGGCATGACGATGAGATATTTGCCGGGATTCTGCTTTTCGATGCGTTTGGCCATATCCAGCCAGTAGTCCCAGATGTAATCGCTGAAACGGTTGGTGTAGCGGTCCCCCCGGGAAAACTTTTTGGCGTCCTCCTCGTCAATTTCGTCAAAACCGTCCGGCATGGCCAGATTCAGCCCCTCAATGGCCGGATAAGCGGACAGGACTTTGCCGAAATACTTGAGGGAACTTGCCCGCAATCCCGGATCGGTCAGCCGGGGACGGCCCCGTCCAACAGGGTAGCCGGGGTCAATCTTGCCGTTTCTTTTGGCCAGATACTCCGGATGGGCCTTCTGCTGGGCGGGATCGCTGATCACGTCGTAGATGCCGTGTCCGCTGCAGAAAAGCGCATCGTTGCCGTAGCCCAGACGCTTGAGGTGCCGGAGCATGTCCGGTTTGGGGTTGATGTAAAATGCCCGGATGGAGAACCGGGGAGCCTTCGTAACATCCTGATCCTGCACGGCAAGATCCTTTTTCTGCGGGATGACGCAGCCGTCCGGCCCCGGCATGTACCAGCGTACCCCGAACTCTTCCAGCAGCGCAGCGGCGGCGTACCAGGTGGGGGTGGCATCATTGGCGTACATCCCCAGATCGTACTGACGGCGGTCCATGGTGGAAGAGATGTCCGGGACCTGATAATATTCCCCGCAGAACTCCTGCCACTCTTTCCGTTCATTGTGCCGGTACGGGAACCCTTTTCTGTGAAGGTCATTGCCGAGGAGGGCCACAAAATCCTTGCCGGTGACGATCCGGAAGGCGGATCCCTTCAGACTGCCGGTCTCCAGACCGAGAGTCCGGGTGAAGGAACTGGGCCCCGCAAAGATGTGATTGACCCCGGGAGTCGGTTTCTGCACCAGAGGAAGCGTGGCGCCGGTGATTTTCCGGATATGCTCCTGCAAGTCGAAAGCCGCCTGCTTTGCCGCCGGAGCCGCCCCGTCGGCCAGGACGATCTCGGACACGGCTTTCCCGTCTTTCACCAGCTGTACCGCCGCCGGCAGAGAGAGCGAAAGGGTCAGAAAAAGGACAACAAGGACACGCACCATCTTCATGGATTCCTCGCAAAAATCAGTTTTACAGGTTCGATCAGAGCGCTTTCAAGGCCGCTTCGATCTTGCTGGTGTAGCGGCACTTGTTCTGCGGATCGGCAAGGGTCGCCTGCCAGAGTTTCTTTGCTTCATCCGTCTTGCCCATCTTGACCAGGGCCTGCCCCTTCAGATAAGCTGCCCAGGTGAAATAAAGACCGGACTTCTGACTTTTCAGCGCGGAAGCATAGTTGTAGGCATCCTGCACCCGGCCGTCCTTCAGGGCATCTTCCGCGAGATAGCAGTTTGCCGTCATCCAGGTGCCCCACCGGGGATGTTTGGTATCAGCGGCAACCATTTTTCCGGCCTTCCGGAGATTTTCCGTATCTTTCTGCCAGTAGGAAGACTCCATGATATCGCCGTAGATCGTCAGTTTTTTCATGTCGTTGCCTGTGACCAGGTTTGCGGCCTTGTAGAGGTCCTCGCATCCGGCTTTCCGGGTCTGGCGGCTGTTCATGCCGGCCTTGCCGCGGAGTTCATAGGCGGGAAGGGCGTATTTGGCCGGGTACTTGGAAAAGTCAGCGGAGGCGTATTTTTTCACGATATCCGCGAATTTTTTCTGCGCGGCAAGAATTCTCATATCCGTGACGGTCTTTGCCGCGGGATCGGCGATCTGTGCCGCCGCCTTGTCCGCGTCTTCAAACTTTTTTGCGGCAAGATACATTTCCGCCGCATGGGAGAAACACTGGTCCTTCAGATCCGCATTGGGAGCCGCCTGCGCCGTCTTCTGAAAGGCGGCGGCAGCTTCGCCGTACTTCTTCTGCTTCATCAGCCCTTTGGCGCTCTGGAAATCCGCAGAAAAATCAGCGGCGAACATGACTCCCGCCAGCAGGAGCGCTCCGGACATCAAAACTGTTTTCTTCATCTTCATTTTTTCCTTTTGGGTTGCGGTGATTTTCACCGGTTTTTACCAGCTCATATTTCCGGCGGTCCAGCGGATGTAGTTCCGGGAGCCGGGGACATAGACATTGCCGCCGAGTTTATTCTTGTTCATATCCGTTTCCGAGATATTCTCGACGTGGCAGTCAAAGAAGACATACGCTCCCTTGTGGCGGGTCGTGGGTCTGCCGGGATCGGCATTGTTGGAAAAATTGGTTGATTCGGTCTGTTCCCCGGCAAAGATCAGCTGGGTCTGGCGGCGGAGCGTACTGGGTTTGAAGCGTTTGGTGTTGATCACACCATTGCCGCCGATGGTGTAGTAATCGCTGGCAGTCGGCAGGCGTGCAAGGGAACATGCCAGGGGATTTCTGCCGGTGGCATTGATGAGTCCGATGGCCAGCGGTTGGGTGGGGAGGAATTTCCCGATTCCGCAGCAGACGGTGCTGTCAAGAAAGCCGTGGCACGGACCAACGCACGGATACTTGTACGGCGCACTCGCCGCATTTCCCGTGGTGGTGGGGGGATACCACTCGGAAGCATCGGTGTAAAACGTCATGCCCATTCCGACCTGCTTCAGTTTGTTGGCGCAGCTGACGTTGGTGGCGGAGAGTCTGGCGTTGCTCAGCGCCGGCAGCAGCATGGCCGCCAGGATCGCGATGATGGCAATGACCACCAGCAATTCAATGAGCGTAAACTGCTGCCTGAATTGCCGTGATGGATCCTGAACGGGGCGGCCGGGGGCTCTGCGATGTTTTTTCTGCATCTCAAGATTCCTTTTTTTTGATGGTACAGCCTTAACCTTTTTTGACCTTAAAATTTTTTCCACAAGGGTTTCTGCGCATAATAATATACCGGAAAGAAAGTCAAAAGTCAATGTCGATGTATAAACTTATTTGAGCAAAAAGTAAACTTTTCTGAACATGAAATCAAAATCGGGGGAGAAGCTCGTAAAAATCTTCACGAAATCCTGAAAAATATGTTTTTTTCTGCGTTGATTTTCAATCAATTCCCGGATTGAAAAACTCTTTTCGGAAAAGAATCCAATAGTATTTTTGAAGAAATACTGCTGTGATCCGGATCTCCTGCGCTGCGGACGTGGCTGACGGTCCCGGTCTTTCACATCCTCGACTTGACTTTTGTCTGAACCGGGAGTACATTATTCAGTCTGATTTCAGCAGAAAACCCGGGATGACCATGGAACAATCTCCTCTCAATATCCGTTTTTTCTACCGGCACGATACCGTCACGAGGCATACCCGGCTGAATATGCTCTACGATTCGGAGAACATCATTCAGGATATTGCCATGATCCATGTGACTGCGGTGGGCGAATACGTCTTCAACCCCAAGTCCGATCTCGGATCCTGGATGTGGAGACGCTATACATTGTATCTGGTCTGCGAGGGGAATTTCTTTCTGAGATTTCAGGGGAAAGATTATCATCTGATTCCCGGGGATCTGGTACTGGCCCGGCCGGGGATCATTCCGGATATTTTCTGCCTGGAGGAGGGCAGATCCGGACGGATCCGGACACTGCAGATCTCGCCGGGGCACCACATCCGGATCTTTGCCGAAAATGAACCTCTTGCCACTCACAGCCGTTTCCATCCGGGCAATTTCAAGGAACTTCTCGACATGTTCCGGCAGATCGAATCCGCCATGGCGGACGGGGTCACCAATGTCACCGATCCGGAGGAAACCCGGCGGCGGGTATCGTGTCTGACTTACAGCCTCTTCACCCTGATCCTGAAGGGCACGCGGACGGTATCCGGCGGCGCGGTCAGCCGGATCATCAACTATATGCAGCGGAATATCGGAGAGAAGATCACGCTTGAATCGCTGGAGAACGTTTTTTTCATCGAGCGGCACACCATTACCCGGCTGTTCCGGAAAGCGGATCTGCAGCCTCCCATGACGGAACTCCGCATGATCCGGTTGGAATATTCCACCCGTCTGCTGAAAAGTTCGCCGGACCCCATTTCGGACATCGCCTTTATCTGCGGCTTTTCCTCCCAAATCGTTTATACCAGGTGTTTTCAGAGGGCCTACGGACTGACGCCGGGGGAATACCGGAAGAAATACCGCTCCATCCGGGATGATCCGCAGTATTTTCAGGAAAAAACCATCGGGAAGCGGCGGAAGAACGATGGTCAGACCGCTATCCTGGAAGCGCTGAACAAAGACCCCCGTCTTACCTGCCGGGAACTGGCGCAGGAAACCGGTCTTTCGGTCCATGGCGTCAGCTGGAATCTGCGGGTGCTGAAAAAACAGAAGAAGATCGTGCGCATCGGCTCTTCACGAAACGGGCTCTGGCAGATTGTGGTGGAATACCGGCTGTAAGCGGGATGCAAAAGGTTACTGCGGCTCCAGCATGAATTCCCGGAAAGTTCTGATCTCTTCCGGCGTGATCCCCAGCGAAAGGACGCAGGCTTCGATCTGGCCGTTCAGCGTTTTTCCGGGGCAAGCCGTCAGATCGCTCACGAACCGGTCCAGAAAATTCCGGTGATTCACGCTGCTGTCCCCATTCATCCAGGCGGTGACCTCCCAGTCCAGATAAAGCTCCTCCTCCTGCGCCCCCAGAAGCCCGTTCAGGAGAAAGGCGATGATACCGGTCCGGTCCTGTCCGCCGATACAGTGAAAAATGGCCGGACAGTTCTCTTTTTTCATAAGTTCCCGGAGGACATTGGCGACGCCCTCTTTCCCGAAATCACTGCCGAGGGCGGCATAGGAGCCGCAGGGACGGCGGAGCCAGCGGACACTCTTTCCTGCAGGAGAACCGGTCATCCCCCGGCACTCAGTGTCCCCCCTGAGATCCACGTCGCTTCTGATCCCCAGATCCCGGACAAGATATTCCCGGGATTCTTCCGTCAGCCGGGTCCTGCCGGGGATGAAGCCCACGATCCTGCCGGAAATGATCTCGCGCGAAAAAATGAACTCTTGCTCGCTGATCCTTCTTGTAAGCATCTGCTCCTTTTCTTCGGTGGAGACGGGGAGTTTCGTGATCTCTTCCTGTCTTCCGAAGACGAGGACCCAGCCGCCATTGCCGGAACGGAGGTGGACCGTCAGCAGATTGTTCCCTTTTTTTACCGGCAGAAGTTCCAGATAGTTCTCCTTCCGGTACAGGGGGTGCCCGTCCCCGTGCGTCAGAAGATCAAGGCCGATCCTGCCGTTCAGCAGGATCTGGAAGAAGTAATCCGCACTGCATCCAACCGGCATGAACCCGTCTTCCGGCGCTTCAAAGGATTTCATCAGAATGGCGTGTTCATAGGTCCTGCAGCGGGGCAGGGTGACCCGGTCGCTGTCTGCCGTGAATATTTTTCCCTTGACCCCAAGGAGAATATCCGGGATGGACCGGAGACCTGCGATCTGCATGTAATCCTCATCCTTCAGATCCCGGCCGGGAATGAATACGGTCCAGTCATCATCCAGCGTATAGGGCAGGATCTTCACGGTGTCCGCATGCCGGAGCATTCCGGAATACATTTCAAGATTGGCGGCACACGCTTTTTTGCGGACGATCATTTCCGGCGAAAGGTCATTTTCGTCGTAGGAACAGCGTGGACGGGCATTGTCATTGAGCCCGGAAGAGCGGTAGAGCATCCCCTGCCGGATGCGGCGCCCGTCCAGCCCGATTCTTCCCCCCAAATCCCGCACGTTCGGAACCCCGTCCAGCCGGATCAGCCGGGGGGCGATGTCTTCGGTTTCAAAAGTGCCGCGTTTTTTTCCGCCATTGCCGGAAATCTCCCAGTCATAACGGCACGCAATCTTCAGGTTTTCGGCAGTGACGTTTCCTTCTGCGGGAGAAGAGAAGAGAATATAGGCCGGGGCGGAAACTGTTATTGTTCCCAGTCTGGTTTCCCGGATACGGCCGTCTTCTGCGGATTTTCCGTCCTTCTCCCGGATGGTCAGCCGGGCATGTTCCGGGACCGGGACCGGAATGGCATAACCCTGCGGAAGGTCCCCTGCTTTTTGCAGATTAAGCCGGTAAGCCGGCGTCTGAAAAAGTTCCACCCGTTCCTGCCGTGGGATCCGCAGATGGGCCTTCTGGGCAGGGGAGAGCAGGGCAGCTTTTTCCGGCGGTCCTCCGCCGCTTATGGCGGATTCTTTCGCGGGGGGGCTCTCTTTTTCCCGGGTCATGCGTTACATCCAGTCGCCGGAGAGATTCAGTTTGGCGCGCAGAAAACCCATCCCGACTGGGCCGCATAATGGATCGCACTCGTGGCCGTGATCCACCATGTTGATCACATTTTTTTCGCATTCAAGCATATTGTAGGCGGCATAGACCCCAGAAGGGTGGCAGGTATCGTCGATGAATCCGATGTAGGTCTGCACCGGACACTTGATCCTGCGTGCCGTATTGGCGGTGTCGTAGTACCGGAGACTCCGCGCAAATTCCGCCGCCGGCACCATGCGGGACTGGGAAGGGTGCCGCCCGGCGGAGGGGCCCCCCACATCGGAATAGGCGGAGGGGACAAAAAAGTGCGCGGCCTTGAAGATGTTCGTATATGCCGCCAGAAAGTGCCCCATGAATCCCCCCTGACTGCCGCCGTGATAGACGATCCTGCCGGGATCGACAAAGGCTTGAGCAGCAAACCACTCCGCCATGCGGACCGCCCCGGGGACGAAGCGGTAGAAAAAGAATTCCCTGGGATCTTCCGTAAGGCCGCTGTCAAAATAGCCATGTTTCCCGTAGATCCCGCTGATATATTGATTCAGGTCGTCACACTGGACGGGGAGCTGGAAGGGGTGGACGGTGATGACCAGCATGGCGACCTTGTCCTCCAGCTGATTGTCCCGGAGCCAGGGAAGACAGGGGTGATTGTACCCTCCGCCCGCCCCCGGCACCAGGACGATGCCGGGGAAGGGCCCCGGACCCGCCGGGATGCTGAGCCAGGCGTAGATCCGTCTGCCGGCGGCGGCCCGGCTGACCGTGTAAACGGTACGGACTTTATTGGAAAGAGCCTCGACTTTTTCCATCCGGACATCGGGGGCCACGGCGGCGTCTTCCGCCAGTGCTTTTTCCCAGAAGGCATCGAAGTCCTCCGGTTCCGGATAGACCGGACGGATGGCATGGACATCAAAACCGGCGCCGCAGAGAACGCTTTTGCCGGACTCCCCGCAGGCCCGGCACCGGAGAAAACCCGGTTCCGTCAGCGTCCCGTCAAGTTCAAACGGCTGATCTTTCTCCAGCATTGCATCCCATTGCCGGAGAATTTCCGCCCCGTCACGGGAGAGTTCAATATGCGTTTTCCCCTCGCCGGAAACTTTGAAACGGACATATTCTTTGCAGGAATAAAGGTGGGAGCCCCGGTCGCAGATGATCTTCATTTTTTCCCCGATATTGCTTTTTGATCCGGTTTCCGCATCAGGAGATACATCCCTCCGAGGGTCAGCACCACTGATACGGCAAATATCCATGATATTTTTTCCTTGAGAAAGACGATGGATGAAGTTGCCGCCAGAAGTGCGGAGAGATATCCGTAGGCCCCCAGTTTGGAGGACGGTACATAGCGCAGGGCCGAGAGCCAAATGCAGAATGCCGCACCTCCGGTGACGAATCCCATGTAGAGCATCCCGATCCACAGACGCCAGGAGAGATGAAAGTCAAAGGAACTTCCGAAGATGAGCATGACAACCGGTGTCATCAATGCCCCCAGAAGAAACGTGAGCATCGTTACGGAATGCGGGTCGTATTGTTTAACGACCCGCACTCCCGCAATGGTATAGCCCCCCCATGCGACGCCGGACAGGAGCGCCAGAAAATCCCCGAAGAGCATCATGGAACTGTTGGTGGAAAAGATATCGCTGCTTTTGGAAAACATGGCAAGACTGATCCCGGCAAATCCGGTCACCATGCCGATCCACATGCTGCGGGTGATTTTTTCCTTCAGAAAGAGCCATGCCAGCAGCACGGTGAAAACGGGACACGCATTGGCCATCAGCGAGCCCCGGGCCGCCGTGGTATATTTGAGGCTGACAAAGACCAGGATCCCCTGGATCAGGACTCCGGAAAAGGCGAGCAGCAGAAGGATTTTCCACTCTTTCCGGATCAGTCCGGGGAGTTCGGCCCGGCGTTTTTCCGAAAAAAAGACGAAGGGGATGAAGAACAATACTGCAAAACTGAACCGGATCAAAGAGAGCAGAAAGGGGTCCGTCCGCCCGGTTTCGGTACCGAAGATATATCTTGCGGCAGGATAGTAACTGGCCCAGAGCAGGGTTGCCAGCAGCCCCAGCGCGTAACCCTTCAGATGATTTTCCCTGTGCGGCATGATTTCAGCCCTCGAGCCCTATTTTCTGCAGTGCATCCAGTTCCGGCCAGCGTGCCGCGGCTTTCTCCATCCGCCCCTCCAGAATAAGGTATCCGCACTGCCGGACCAGATCGTGATGGGATTCGCAGCTGAAAAGGTTGCGGATATCGACCCAGTTCCGGATCCGTTCCGGTTCGTTCCAGTTGTCCGGCTGCCACTTTTTCTCGCGGACCATATTGAAGTTCCCGAGGATGGAGGCTCCGTGACGGCACCATGCCTCAAAGAAATACTGTAATTTTTCCGGATCGGCGATCACCTGATTCAGGCTGTCGAGATGCCGGAAATACATTTCCGATTCCTTTGCGTTCAGCGGCACGACCTGCTCCCGGGTAAAGCGGTACGGGATCAGCCCCATGGCATGGACCCCGTCCAGGTCGCAGTAGAATTTCACCAGGTGTCCCGTATGCCACGGTTCCGGCGTCTCCGGTTGATTTCCCGGAAAATAGAAATTGCCGGGCGAAAAGGAGATGGCCCCCCGTTCAAAAAATTCGTAGCCCGAAGGACAGTGGGTATGACAGTTCCAGACGGCGGCTGCCCCGGCATGTACAAGGTGCCGGAAGAGCCTCTGCATCCGGGGGGAGGGGAGGGCATAGGTCTCGTGGCCGCCGTGAAGGGCGATCAGGACAACACGGTCTTTCTCCTCTGCCGCCGTCTCCGCATTGTCCAGGGGATCCATCCCCGCCGCCCCCGGGGTGCCGGGACCGGCGATCCCGAATTCATGTTCGGCGACATTCAGGAGAGAAAACCGGATCCCGTTCCGCTCAAAAAGGAGGGGTTTGGCCGCCTCTTTGCTGTCCTTCCCCGCGCCGACGGTCCGGATCCCGGCAGCGTGCAGATGCCGGATGGTCTCCATGGCCGCTTCCGGACCGTAGTCCCCGAAGTGGTTGTTGGCACACAGGGCAATATCGATATTCAGTGCTTTCCCGAAGGCGACGGCGCCGGGAGTGCAACGCAGATTGGGTCCTCCCTTGACGATGGGGGCGCCGCCCCGGGTCAGGGTCGTTTCCCACTGGAGGACTCGGATGTCCGCACTGTCAAAACACTCTTTGACCGGGGCGCAGATCTCTCCGGCATGGGCGGCAACGAATTCCCCGTTGGCTTCCCGGGGACAGAAATCCCCGGCAAAAAGGACGGAGACTGTTGTTCCCGCGCTTTCCCGCAAACGGATGATTTTTTCCTGAAACATCTTTCAACTCCTGT
Organism: Lentisphaeria bacterium UBA1776; assembly: GCA_002314605.1. Taxonomy (GTDB): domain Bacteria; phylum Verrucomicrobiota; class Lentisphaeria; order Victivallales; family Victivallaceae; genus UBA1776. The sequence continues at coordinate 16,059 of DCGO01000035.1, forward strand.
AACAAATCGTGTGTCCCGCCTGTCGTGCCGCCTCCTCCAGCTGCGGAAGATCCGTGTAACGCAGGATCCCGAAGGGAAGACAGCTGCTGGGCAGTGTTTGATTCGTACGACGGACGAAATTCCGCCAGGTGACCGGTTTCACATCCCCCTCGATTTCAAGGGGCAGCGGTGACCAGACTGCCGCCGCCAGCACGGGATAGATCATACTGCCTTTGACTTTCAGACGGACCTTCTTCACCTGATGGGTTTTCAGAAACGCGAGGGAGGCGAGAAGGTCCCGGATCATCCCGTTGAACATGGTCCTGCCGGTCATCAGACCGCTGGCGTTGTAGAGGGGCGGGTAAACGATCATCAGATCCGCGTCCGGCTGACAGCTCAGCGTTTCTCCGGTTCCCCGCACTTCCAGCATCCAGCAGTCGTCCTGTCCCGGAAATTCCGGAAGCCCGTTTTTTTCCGGGACGAGCAATGTGATCTCCGGAGGGAAGTCCAGTTTGTTCTGAACGGTTTTGCCGATCTTTTTCAGTTCGATTTCAATTCCCGGTTCGGTGTTCAGGAGAAAACGGCAGGCGTGGAGCTGCAGTTCTTCAAGATACTGCTGGAATCCCTTCCGGTAATCCGGGATCTCCGGCGGGCGGATGTCCAGAAAAACCTTGAGTTCCTGAAGGTTTCCGGAAGAGAGCGTCCGTTCCGCAAGATCCTGCAGCATCTCTCCTGCCGTCCTGCTGCCTGGCTGGTTCCGGACGTCCCCCGATGGAGTGCAGAAGAGTTCCTCTTCCGGGAATACGGCAATATCGCCGTCATCACCCACTGCATGACTGGAAACAAGACCGCTGAAAAATTTCCCGATGGCGTTACGGTGAAAGGCCGTGAATCCGTGGTCGCCGGTCCCCCGGCCAAGTTCGATTTTGTCTGCGGCATCAAACAGCTGATAAAACTTCCGCAATTCCGCCGCAATCTCCTCCGTCCCCCGTGGATCGAAAAAATCGTTGTCCTGCAGCCCCAGATAACAGGGCCGGGGGGCATGAGCCAGAAAGAGATCCGTTTCTTCCAGTCCGAGCCTTTTGAAATCCGGCGGCGTCTGTTCGCAGTCGGTATGGATCTCGTTGGCAAGGTTCCGGGTCATTCTGGTGATGGAACAGATCGGCGCCGCCATGCAGGGTATGTCCGAAAACGCCGTGACGTAAGAGGTCAGTGTCCCCCCGCCGGAACAGCCGGTGACGCCGATCTTTGCGGCATCAATGTCCTGCCGGGACCGGAGATATTCCAGCGCCGACAGTGCGTCAAAGAGCCGCCAGGTCCCGAAAAATTCGCCGCACAGCGCGGTCCGGAGCCCCAGCAAATCGTGTTCATGTCCGGGCCCGCCGCCGAATTCCCGGCGTTCCCCCTGACCGAAGGCTTCCGGGCAGAGGACCCCGAATCCCCGCAGCGCCATGCTCTGGCAGGCTTCCTGATAACTCCTGTGCGCTTTGCCGTTGCCGGCGTGGCCGCAAAGGAGCAGAATCCCCGGCAGGGGCCCCGCCGTCTTTGCCGGGGCATAAAAGAGCACCGGCATAAACCTGCCCGGTGCGGTTTCCAGCACGGTCTTTTCGACCACCAGTTTCGGTGTTTTCACAGCTCCCTTTTTCTGAACGGAGAGAAGGTTCACTTCCGGCACCGGGCCGAAACATTTCCGGAGTTTTTCCCGGACTTCCTCCCGGTACTTTTCCGCATCGGAACGGGTGCGGACCGCTTCCAGCCGGAGGGCCCGTTCCCGGTCCGCCGACTGAAAGAGCGACAGATAATACTCCCGAAGCATGCCCCCCCGGCAGGCGGTCAGATCGTTTTTCATTTTGAGCTTTCGTCTCCCTTGTCGATCACCTCGAACTTTTTCCTGTCGCTCAGGGAGATGTGGCCGGTGACCACGCCGTTGTCATCCGCATCGATCTGGCGGTTCTTCAGGTCCCGGAACAAGCGCCTCAGATCGATCATTCCGCCGATGAAGAACCAGACGGTGGTGACGATGGCAATGACAAACGGGATGGCCAGCGTGCGGATGAGGTAGTAATTGCCCCACCACTTGAGAGGCCAGCTGTCGAAACAGTTCCACGCCACAATGATCAGGAAGAGGACGAATCCCAGCCCGAAGGAGTAGATGAAGACGCTCCAGGCGATGATCTTGTCCCCCCGGGTGTATTCGTTGGTGATGCCGATGGTTTTGCTGAAAATGTTTTTCCAGGTCCAGACCGATTTTTCCACTTCGATTTCCCCGTCGGTATTGTACTTGCCCCGGTGCAGCATCCGGTCCAGATTGAAGGGCCGCCGGTAGGTCAGGAGCGAGACAATGCAGTAGAAGACAATGCTCAGGAGCATGGAGATGAAGCTCAGTTCCACGGCGTTGACCGGGCACTTGTAGGGATTCATTTTCCAGACAACATACGGGTTCAGGGGGCTGGAGATCCACTGGAGGACGTTGCCCACGGGCACGGCCCAGTTCATGCTTTCCAGCCAGGGATGCACCACATTGGCCCAGTTGCGCTGGATGATGATGCCGATGGTCATGAATCCGGACCCGGACAGGAGTGCGGCCCATGCTCCGGCGGCGGTTCCTATCCGGGTATAAAGTCCTCCCAGAACCATGATCCCGGCACCGGCACACCAGATCCCGTACATGATCATGACGAAGAGCGTCACATATTCCAGCTGGGACATGAAGAGGGACCCGCAGAAAAAGAACACCCCCACGGCAATGGTCACCAGACGGATAATGTTGATATGCTGTTTCTGGGTGGGCGGCTTTTTCAGGAGCGGCAGCACCAGATCCTGGGACAGGGTGAGCGAGGCGCTGTAGATCCGGCTGTCGTCGGTGGAAATGATCATGAGAATCACCAGCATGCAGAAGAGCCCCATCAATCCCGGCGGCAGAAGCTCCCGCATGATGGCCGGCAGCATGAGCTGGTGAAAGAGGGTGTTGAATTCCGGGACTTTGCCCCGGATATTCGCTTCCGGATTGGTCTTGGCGACTTCCGCGATGGCGTTCAGATAGGGGGTGTCGAGATTGTCCTTAAGCGACAGGGGCTTGTCTTTGCCGATGGTGTGGCTGTGGGCGGGGATGGCGGCGATCTTTTTCAGGACTTTCCGCTGTATTTTTTCATGGA
>DCGO01000035.1:19208-20266 GCA_002314605.1 Lentisphaeria bacterium UBA1776
GTTCTTTGGTGATCCGGGTGGAAAGGTTTTTGCGGCATGTCGTGGCTTCCGACGAGAAATTTTTGTGGTTCATGAAGACAATGACCATCAGCACCAGCATGGTGTAGAAAATGGTCATGAATCCGCCCCGCCAGGTGCCGAGGACGCCGGCCATCTTTTGCTCGTGGGCGCTCTTGGCGGCGGAGGTCCCGCCGCCGGCCCCCAGACCGACGCCCCGGTTCAGGACCATTGAAAAAAGCGCCACAAAGGTGTAGAAGATGTTGAAATCCCGGAGACTGTCCACATCGTAGGGATTGAGGAAACTCTCCCCTCTTGCCCGGTCCGTCAGCACGGGCAGAACCTCGCTGCCCCAGGAAAATTTCCACAGGACGAAAAAGACGAGGATCGCCAGCACCGGATAGGCGACCAGTCCCTGAATAGTGTCCGTGATCACCAGTGTCACGCTTCCTCCCATGAGGATCATGGAGATGGCGAGCCCAAGGCAGATGAGCATGACCGTCATAAAGGTGGAGATCTGGAATCCGAACAGATTGTAGGTGTTCGGCAGATCCAGAAAATAGATAAAAAACCTGCCGGCCAGCGCCGGCAGAATCATATTGGCAAGCATTTCTGAAATGGAGCGGAGGGTGGAGGCGAAGATCCGCAGCCCCCGGCTGTAACGCATTTCCACGAACTGGCCGAAGCTCATGGCTTTGGTCTGCCGGAAACGGTAGGTCACAAATCCTGTAAGGGAAAGAAAGAGCGAGAGGGGCAGTGCAAAACTCCCCCAGAACCCATAGACGAACCCGCTCTTGTATCCTGCTTCGACGGCTCCGATCATGGTGATGATGGCCAGTCCGTTGGCCACGTCCGCCACGGAGATCACATACCGCCCGCAAACCCGGCCGCAGGCCAGAAAGTCGGTGATCCCCCGGACATACCGCATGGAGTATATTCCCATCCACAGGATAAAGACGGTGAAAAGTCCGACAATGCTCCAGTCAAGAATGCTCATTTTTTTCCGGTCCTCCTTCAGGCAAATTGCGGGAGATATTTGCGGTTGGCCTTCAGCAGGTCTT
>DCGO01000061.1:0-5217 GCA_002314605.1 Lentisphaeria bacterium UBA1776
AATAGAATTATAAGTTATTTAGCAGTCACTAAGTAAAAAGACCGATAGCAGATAACATACCATGGAAATCAGATTTTTGCAAACCGGAAATAACGTTTAACGCATGTCCCCGGCGCTTTGCGCCTGCGGTCCGGAATCCAAATTTCGTTTGGTGATAATAGAGGAAACTACTCCATCTCCGGTAAATTTCAAATTGTTTGTTGAAAGCTCGCCCCCCAAGTCAGTTTATATCCATTGGGCTCTGCGACATCATTGCCTCCGCCCAAATGTGTGCAGAACTTCGAACACTGCCGAAAATCATTTCCGGGGGAAAGATTCCCGCAGATGCAACAGCAGAATCCGCAGAAGCTCCCGGATAGCGGCCGGATTGCGGTGTACACTGTGATCCGACTGGACAATGCATTCGCTGGCCACATTGTCGAGATGACTGCTGAGATACGGGACGATACCGTCACTTCCGCCTGGGACGTTTTCCGCCTCGCGATTCCCGATAATGGAGTGGTACATCACGTCCTGCCGCATCTGTGAATCTCCCGCCCAGCGGACAAAAATGCTCTTCGGGTTCAGATTGTCAATCCCCGTCAAAAAAGAATCTTTACGCCAAGTCATCTTTTCCTTCGGCATCAAGGTCTTCCAGATACGGATGATATTTTCTTTTTTCCCCAAAAGCTGCCCCGGCAGCTGGATCAGACGGATCCCCAGTTTGGCAATCTGTTTCTGCGCCATGGCGGCCCCCCGGTGCGGGACAGCCATGAAAACGGCCCGCCGAACAAAATCAAGGGGAGGAAAAATAAAGAGATGCTCGATAAGCTGCTGATCTTCCGGCAAAAGTTTGCGACAGACCTTCTCCCAGGATTGCCCGGTAAGAGTTTCAATGGCCTGCCCCGGCGTTTTCTGAAGCAACTGCCGTACAATCATCCCGCCCATGCTGTGTCCGACCAGCACCATACGGTTGAAATTTCCGGTGGCTTCGGCAGTCGTACAGAATTCCTCTCTGGCTTTCAGGAGCTCCCTGCACAGATTCCCGGCGGAATACAGTACCGGGACCCCGGTGGAATAGGAATAGAACCAGAACTGGTATTTCTTCCGGATCTCCGGATCGTACTTGAGAGAATTGAGCATCTGTCCCCAGGTTTCCGGGCTGGACATGAGACCATGGACGAACACCACCGGAATCTTTTCCGGCCGGTAGGGTTCCACCATGTACAACCCGGCGGACTCTTCATATTTCATGGGATTCAGCATGTCGGCCAGAAGGTTCCGCTGGGTAATGTCGTTCATGAAACACGCCAGCGGAGTGGAAAAATCACGGGCAAGAGGCCAGTGCAAAGGGATGTCGAAAAAGGAGTTCTCAAGCTGAAAATCTTCTTTGAGGGAAGTATCCTGATAGATTGGAAAAAGCGAAATCTTCTGTTCAGAAAGAGTCACCCTGAAAAAGAGTGTTACCGGAATCGTCAGTCCCGGCGGGGTCCGCAGCGACCGGCTTAATTCCTTGGTATTGATCTTCGCAACCAGAGGAACTCCATACCCGGAGTGACGGTTGATCAGGCGCAGCGCCCGGACACTGTAGGAGGAACAGAGCGAAAAATCAGCGACCGCCTCCCTGGGAACGGAAAGCCGGAAGGTGGGTCTTTCAAATATAAATTCCGTTCCGGCGATCCCCTGCAGACAGAACATACTGCTGTCAAGAAGATTCTTTTTTCTGAGATAACAGAAAATTCCGGCGATGGCTTCATTCATGATCTGCACTTCCTGCAGCACAAGACTGTCCCGGTAAAGATCCTGAAGCTCTTTCGGACCGTGTTTCCGGTTGGAAAATGCCAGAAAACTGTAGCGGAATGCCGCAAGATGAAATTTGATCCGTTCCTCATCATCGGAGGTCTCTCTGCCGGCAAAATAGCGGCAGACATCCGCCGCAATCAGCGGGTACACAGAATCTCCGGAGATCCGGAAAAAAGAGTCGATCGTATCAAGAATCTTGTTCGGCGACCGTTCCAAAGAACTCCGGAGCAGATTTCCGCGAAGGAAATTTTCCGTATGCAGCGACATTCCCCGCGGACCGACCTGCTCGTATTTGTAATACTCGCGTTCCTGCTCCGGAGTACTGGCAGCCACCGTAACCTCACGGCTGTTGAACTGGCGGCATACGGCTATAAAGACCGCACTGAAACATCTCTTGCCGGCATCGACCATACGGGCAACCATGCCGGAGCCATCTGCAATGTCACGGGGTCCATTCATTTATTCACTGGAAAACTGCTTCAGTCCTCATTCGGACTGAAGCTGACAGAACCCCATTACTTCTTATAATTCCACTTGGCCTGAAACACGGTATCAGGAAAATTTTTCCCGTGGAAGATATTGCCGCTGGAACCGAAACTGACGAGGTCAAAAACCCCGCTGAAGGTCCGTCCCACCGTAAAGAAAGCGCCTTCCGGAATACCGACGATCAAGCCGAACACCGGGATAAAACCATTGTCATAAATTGCACAGCGGGGAAGTTCCAGCCAGCCGGTGCAAATATTGCAGAGCCCCCGGGCAATGCACAGGGCGAACCCGGGTTCTTCTTCCTTGGTCGGAACCGCTGCAGGAGCGGGCTTGGCAGCCACGGGTGCCGCAGGAGCGGCCTTGGCAGCCACGGGTGCCGCAGGAGCGGCCTTGACCGCCGCGGGTGCCGCTGCAGGAGCAGGCTTGGCAGCCACGGGCGCCGCTGCAGGAGCAGGCTTGGCAGCCACGGGCGCCGCAGGAGCGGCCTTGACTGCCGCGGGCGCCGCCACAGCAGTGACAACAGACTCTGCCGCAGTCAGTGCGGCACCGGCAAACACAGCAAAAATCAACATTCCTGTTTTCATGATAACTTTCCTTCTTTTTTGGACAACACTTTTTACGACAACCTGACACAGACTTGCCTGTATCAAATAAGATAGCACATGTTTTTCATTTGTCAATGCGGCAACCGATCAATGACCGATTGTTTTCGGCGGAAGCGGAAGCCGCTGAAATGCAATGTGGCGGACCGGCTTTCCCATAGCAAGCCAGCGGCGCTCAAAATCGCTTTGGATTCCCTGCAGATCCGCCGGGAGATCCATGGATCGGAAAAGCATGGAACTTGCCATCACCTGCTCCACCGCATAACAGTAGGCCTGATCATCGCTGGAAAAATGGAACACGCCGTCTTTCTTCAGCACCCGATGCAGCTGGGCCGTGAAATCAGATGACAGAAGCCGATGTCCCCGGTGCCGCCCTTTGGGCCACGGGTCCGGACACAAAAGATGCACCCGGTTCAGACACCCGTCCGGCAGCGCCAGCCCCACCAGATGCCTGGCCTCGGTTCGGAGAACCCGGATATTTCCGACCTTCTCCCGGCGGCAGTGCTTCACCAGCTTCCGCAGCCGGCCGATCATCACATCCGCCGCCAGAATGAGACGTTCAGGATACCGCTGTGCCAGCTGCACCGTATAAGAGCCGCAACCGCACCCCAGATCCAGTTCCGTCACCGGACTTGCCGGCGGCGGCCAGATACAGTAGGTCCCGGTCAGAAAGACAATATCATCATCCTCGTCCTGATGCGTCATAACTTCTGCAACCCCAAAAGCAGCCGGACCAGCTCATCGCCGGATCTGGCGCCCAGCCTGCCATTTTTGGCGGAATTTTCCCCGAAGAAAGTCACCCCGTCCGCAGGGAAAGAGGGTCCGCAGACCGCCACCGGAACCGGCGTGGTAGTGTGTTTTCGCAGACGGATCGGCACCGGATGGTCCGGAAGCACCGCGAAATTCACGTTTTCCCCTTTCAGCGCAGTCATGACCGGAGCAACAATCTGCTGATCAAATGCCTGGATAGCCTGCAGTTTCAGGTCAAGTTTTCCCATGTGGGAACACTCGTCAACGGCCTCCACATGAATATACACCAAGTCGTGATTTTTCAGCATTTCCAGCGCAGCGGCCACCTTGCCGGCATAGTTGGTGTCCAGAAACCCGGTGGCGCCCGGCACTTCCGCCACGGTCATCCCGCTGGCCCGTCCGATCCCCCGGATCACGTCCACCGCACTGATAATGGCACCGCGCCGCCCCTCGTAACGCTCCTCAAAACTCAGGAGTTTCGGAGTGCGTCCGGGGCTCCACGGCCAGATATCCGTGGCTTCAGATGCGATATCCGTATGGGCAAGCACCTCCCGGGCATCCCGGAAAAGCTGATTCAGCACTTCCACCGTATGAGCCGCTCCGGGGACCTCCGCCGTCCAAGGCAGTTCCGTCACCGGCATATCCTGGGAGGAATCAGGCTTGAAGTATCCGACCCGGTCGGAAAACTCTCTGCCGTGAAGCACCATAAGATTCCGGTAGCTGACCCCCGGGTAAAAGGAAACTTTGTCCGACCCGAGTTTCTCCTGCAGAAGATTCATCAGTTGAGCGGACACCGTATTATCAATGTGTCTCGCCGAATAATCCCTCAGGATCCCCTGTTCATCCACTGTCACCAGATTGCAGCGCCACGCCACATCATCCGGACCCAGACGGATCCCCCGACTTACCGCCTCAATGGGGCCACGTCCGGGGTAATTCTTTTCCGGATAATACCCGAGGACCGACATATTGGCCACATCGGAAGAGGTGGGCAACCCCGGGGGCAGCGTCAGAAAACTGCCGCTCATCCCGGCCGCCGCGATCCCGTCCATGGCCGGGGTATCCGCATATTCAAGCGGAGTTTTTCCACCCAGTTCCGGCAGCGGCTCATCGGCCATGCCGTCGCCCAGAAAAATCACTGCTTTCGGCATGGAGATCACTTCTTGACCGGTTCGATCACATCAAAGCCGCACAAGGGCCGCAGCACTTCCGGCACCACCACCGAACCGTCCGCCCGCTGGAAATTCTCCAGAATGGCGATCAGCACCCGGTCCGTCACCGCCGTGGCACTGATGGTATGGACATATTCCCGTTCGCCATTGGCCTTCTTGTAGCGGATATTCAGCCGGCGGGACTGGAAGGCCGTAAGGTTGGTGTTGCTGGTGACTTCGCGGTAGGCGCCGAACCCGGCAAACCACGCCTCGATATCGTACTTCTTGTGCCCCGGAGCGCCCAGATCTCCCACGCACACATTCACCACATGGTAGGGGATCCCCAGCGCCTGCAGGATGTACTCCTCGTTGGCCAGACACTCCTCGTGATATTTCACCGACTCCTCGGGACGGCAGAAAATGATCTGCTCGACCTTGTGGAACTG
>DCGO01000061.1:5334-5462 GCA_002314605.1 Lentisphaeria bacterium UBA1776
AGTCCGCATGATACCCCACCAGCGTCTGCTCGGAAGTACCGATAAGCGCCAGATCCTCATCCTTGAGCGCATAGGTCTGGTCCGCAAAGAACGGCAGATAACCGGTCCCGTACAGTGTACGCTCCTTG
>DCGO01000125.1:0-16119 GCA_002314605.1 Lentisphaeria bacterium UBA1776
GCGAAAGGTCCACAATGGAGAGCCTCCGGTGCCCCAACGTGATCTGCTGGCCGCAGACATCGTAACGGGAGATCCCCCAATCATCCGGTCCGCGCCGGCTGATGAGGGAAAGTTCCTCTTCCCCGATACTGCAATTGATTGATCCTAAAATGCCGCACATCGTATTGTCTTGTCCTTATTGGTTCACTCTCCCGCCGGAACCGTACGGAAGCGGATGATTTTTGCCGGGACCCCGCCGACGATCGCGTTCTCCGGAACATCTTTTGTCACAACGGCTCCGGCCCCTACGACAGCTCCCGTATGGATCGTTACACCGGGCAGCACAACGGCGTTTCTGCCGATCCATACATCGTTCTCAATGGTTACAAAATCATTGGTCTTCGGCGGTTGCTTCACCATGGGGATCCCGTTCAGTTCGATCCCGTGGGACGAAGAAAGAATCACCGCATAAGGCGCGATCATGACGTTGTTGCCGATGGTCCCGCCCTGCAGAAAAACGTGTTCGTTGATCTGACAGTCCGCCCCGACCGAGAGATGGGAACCGTCCCCGATGTAAACGTCCGGTTCCCAGTAACTCAAGGGTCCTCTCCCGGAAATCTTCAGCATCCGGTTCAAATACCAGCAGCGCACGCGGTTGAAACAAAGTCCGAATCTCGAATGCGGCAGGTTCGCGATCAGAGAATAGTAAAGAAACAGCAGGATTTTCTTTTTCACAGGTCTGCTCCGGAGTAAATCGGTTCCGTTAATGCGCGCAGGAACGGGGTGACCGCCCAGCGCAACGAGTCCTTGTAGTGAAGAAATCCCAAACGGTCGATTTGGGAGTAAAAATGTCCCCGGTGGAAGAACCTTTTCAGGCTCTGCTCGGTCAGGCTTGCGGCAAGTTCCCGGTCACCGATCAATTTCGCGAGGCTGATGGATTCGGCATTGTCATACAGGTCGAAGCCGAGAAAAGAGGGCTTGTTGTTCTGAACGAAACGCCGGCAGAGACCGTATTCCGCATCGATCAGATGTTCTCTCCAGAACCGCACCCCCCGCCGGATTGTCTCCTCCATTCCCGGAAGCCGCATGATCCGGGAGGTCTTCAGCAGATTCTTGAGGACAAAACAACTGTGGAAGCCGTCAATGAATTTGGAATCCACACCGTAGAACCAAGAACCGTCCGGATTCTGCTCCCGCTGGATAAAGCGGAAGATCTTCTGGATCTTCTCCCTGTTCTGTTCCCGTTTTTTCGACTGCGCCAGCATGTACATCGTGTAACTGTTGGCATTGCAGACCAGTCGGTCCGGTCCCGGACCATAGGAAAATCCCATTGCCTCGCCGTCATCCAGAATTTTGGTAAGATCCTGCTCAAAAAAGGCGAAGACCCGCTCAAGCAGGTCGTCATAAGTGCGATCCCCGCAAAGTTCCCGATATTTCCAAAAGGCTTCGGCGGCGTACGGCGTGATGGTCGACATCGGGGTTGCCTTCGGATAGACCAGCGAATCCGAGACCGCATAATCCACGGGGAGCCCCCATCCGCATCCGTGGGCAAGCGAAGAGGCGGTATCCCGGAGGTGCTCCAAGTGGATACGCGCATGATCGAGATAATTCGCGTCTTGCGTCTGCTGAAACAGTGAAAACAGCAGAAGTGCCGTCTGTGCCCTGACAATCGGGTAATCCCGCGGCGTGAAACAGCACTTGCGCAGGACCCCCTCTCCAAGCCAATCCAAAACCGTTAGGCCGCCGGCCAGCGGCAGCATCAGGAGCTTGTGGGAGTGATAGTGCTGCTTGATCTTCTTCCCGATTCCCGAAAACCACAGGTCGTACGGGTCGAAGGTCCGAAGGTCCTCCTTCAGAAAATACTGGGGAAAGGGGATCGCATCGTTGACCGCAGCGCGTTGGGAATCCAGGAAACTCATGCGTTCAGTCTTCCTGTTTTTCGGACGCCGCACCCGAAGAAAGTTCTTTGAGAAGCCATGCGGCGACCCCGGATGCGGTGAAGTGCGCTTCCGCGTAGTTCCGATTGTATTCGCTGTACCAGTCCCCACCATTCCGCTCCTTTGCCATGGCTTCGATGGCGTCGGCGAAATCCTCCGGACGCAGGGAATCGGTCGAGAATCCCATCTTCCCCCGCTCAAAGAAGTCCGGGATCCCGCCGACATTGCGGGTGACGACCGGGAGTCCGGCGCCCATAGCTTCCAGCAGGGCGCAAGGCATCCCCTCTCCGTATGAGGGGAAGAAGAAGAGATCAGCGCTACTGAACTCGCGGATTTTTTCATCGCCGCGGACATAGCCGACGAACCTGATGTCTTTCAAATTCAGCGTCTTCGCGTACTCCTCCGCCTCCTTTTCTATCTCGCCGTCGCCGGCGATGCACAGCTTCCAGCGGATCTCGGGGCATCTCCGCTGCAGCAGCGCGATGGTATCCAGCACAATGAAGATGCCTTTCGTCTTTTCCACCCGGGCAAGGAACAGGCTCGAGACCTCTCCCGGCACGGAGGGATGCCGGTCGATCTTTTTTAAGAGTTCGTCCTCGAAACAGGTCGTGGCGAGAACGATTTTGCCGCGGTAGCCCCATCCCTGCAATTTTTTTCGGAACGCAGAGGAGAGTACGAACATCTTCTGCGCGCGGAAAAAGTTTTTTTCAAAGGAGGGAAGCAGTTCCTTTTCCACCGTTTTCTCGTACTTCACGTCCCAACCGTGCCAGAAAACCGCAAGATCGCGGTGAAATATCTTGGTCACGATAGACGCAAAGACCATATCCCTGCGCACTGCAGTCGGTCCCAGCGAGGGATTCAGCAGAACGGTCCGGATGTCCCGGTGAAACAGCAGTAAAAAGATTAGCCGAAACTGAGCAACCAAAGTGTAAAAGAGTTTCGCCGGAATGCTCTCCCCCTGCGGTTTTTGCAGGAAAGTTACCCGGCTGCCGAAATGCGGCGCCAGCATGCGGTAAAAATTGGCAACCCCCCCCGGGAGGTCCAGTTTCGGAACAGAGATCAGGATCGTTTCAGAAGCTTTCTCCGTCATTGATATGTTTCCTCCGGTTCAGCAAGGCATTCCGGCGGCAGTCCGAATACCTCTTGATAGCACTTCAAGATTTGCTCTGGCAGATGATGTTCCGCAACATATCGGCCCCCTTTTTCGCCCATTTCCCGGCGCAGTTCCGGATCACCGAGCAGTTCGGCAATGTCCCGGGTCAACTGTTCCGGAGTTCCGGAGACCCTGCCGATGCCGTATTTCTGCATAATGCCGTCACAGGGGAAAGTCAGGCTTATCACCGGCAATTTGGAATACCAAGCCTGCAGAAAGGTGTTGGGAAAGCCTTCGACGACACTGGTGCACAAACAAATTTTCGCCCGATGGAAGAACCCCTGTGTTTTCTCGAACGGGACACATCCGAAATAAGTGACGTTCGGCAGATCCGCGATCTTCTGATGCAGTTCGGCGTAGGCGGGCGGGACCTGTTTTGCGATCATCCCGAAACGGTACTGCGGCAACGATTTTGCGGCATCATAGAACCCTTCCGGATATTTGTTCTGATCGAAACTTCCAATCCAAAGGATGTCGATGTCCTTTTCGGGAGCAGTTCCTTCCGTCTGCGGAGGCGGATAGAAGATATTGCGGATCACCGGACCGTCTTTTTTTAGGACGTTACGGAAGATCGATTGCTGTTTCTCCGTCTGAAAAACGAACCGCTTCGTCCACTTGATGCCGAACCGGTATGCCAAGCGCACCGGGCTCCAGCCGCTGACATTGCAGTCCATGTCCGAAGCGAGGATCTTGACGACCTTGATCCGAGAATTTATTTTTTCGGCGAGAGCGAGCAGAAACAGCACAATGTCCGGATTCTTGAAAAAACAGAAATCCGGTTCCAGTTTCACCAGCTGCCGGATGAAGTGCACACTGTCTCCGAAAAAGTGCCAGTTGCTCCCGCCCAAAAAACGCAACGGGGCTTTGAGAACCTCGACTCCGTCATATACCTCACGCACCGGCTGACCGTAGTCATTGGTCAGAACCGAGACCCGGTATCCGGCGCGGACAAACATCCGCGCCAACTGCACAACCTGCAGTTCCGCACCGCCGAATCCATTTCCCTGAAAATAGCGGTAGACCGTGGGGGCGACAAAAGCAATATGCATAGATTTTCTCCGATCCATCAGCCCACTATGGTTCAGCGCTCAAGGTCGCTGGTAACGAAACGTTTTTTCCCGGATCGCGTCAGCGGGATTTCATCCACATACCGAATTGAGATCTGCAGATCCGGAAGTTTCTCAACAATTTTTTCCTGCAGCAGTTTTTCCTGCGGTCCGGAGAGTTTCTGCGGAGAGACCAGCAGCAGTTCCGCTTCGTCCAAGGTTTTCTGATGAAGCTGGAACGCAATGATCTCCGGAGCGACAAAGCGTGTGACCAGAGTCCAGAACGTGCCGGAAACAGCATGACCGCTCCGGTCCCGCACCAACTCAAAAGAGCGCCCGTCAATCTGCTCCAGCAGCGGCAAACTGCGCCCGCAGGAGCAGTCTATCCCCTTCCAGCTGGCGCGGTCGCCAATCCGGTAGCGGATGAAGGGCATGGCATAGTTGTCGAGGTCGGTGATATAAAGATCCCCGATCTCGCCGGGTTTGCAGGGCTGGAGAGCGTCGTTCAAAATCTCCACCCACACATGCTCGGCAGAAATGTGAAGTCCTTCATGTTTTTCGCACTCATGCGCGATAAATCCAAACTCACGGGAACCATAGCGGTTGAATACCGGACAACCGAAAACCTGCCCGAACATCTCCCGCTGATAGGGGAAGAGCTGTTCCGATGAAGTGATGATCCCTTTCAAAGAGGGGAAGTTATATCCTCGGGTTTTCACAAATTTTGCCAAATGTTCCAGCGGAGACGGATAGGAGGTGAACACCTCCAATTTTTTCTCCCGGATCGTCCGGCAGATCAGTTCCAGTTTTTCCTCGGTCAAGTCGTAACTGGAGAAAAAGTAAAAGGGTTTGAAATGATCCCTCATGAACCCTTTGAATCCGGTCTCCGGAAGATTGTCGAACCGCGCGCCCCAAAGCGTTCCCTGGGGGACGAGCGGCGTTGTCCCGATCCACGAATAGGAGCGGAAATACTCCGCATCGCACATCCAATGCTGCTTGCGGGAAATCAGAAAAAACAGACTTTCCCCGGTGGAACCGCTGGTGGAATTTTTCTCCGCCCCCATGGCGGCAATATCCCGGTGCTGCAACGCTTCATAATTTGCACGGATAATGGATTTATCCAGCAGACCGAACTGCGAGAGATCAGGGTCTTTGCGCAGTCTTTCCGGGTCGCCGCTGAAGCGTTCCCGGTAATACGGCACGGCAGTGACCGCCTGACAAAGCAGTTCTCCCAGTTTTTTCCGGCGCAGCTCCGCCATTGCCTCCGGCGACAGATACTGTGTTTTCAGAAGGGAGTCTGCATACTGGCAGATGCGATCCCTTTTGATCCAAACGTGGTATCCCTTAAAAAAGACAGATGAAAGAAAACTCATGGCAACCATATTATATGCGATGTTGCGTGATCCAAGTTTCACTTCTGCCATACTGATCCCGATTGTCCGCAGGATTACGTCCCGGGCGAAAATCCTGGTAAAGACGGTTATTCAGATGGTCGTAATAACCAGAGAACAGTTTTTTCAAAACTGATGCCATACAGTCCTCCCTCTCTGTCAAAGACCCATTAAAGCCAAAACCTGCCTGGCTTTCCATACTTGCTTCCGGAAAAAATTCTCTCTTTTCCGCATCCAGAGGTAAAGTTTCAAATCTGTGAACGACATAGACTTCAGGGTCTTGCCGTAAACATCAATTGTACGGGGGGAACCGATTCTCCACAGAAAATCCCTGCAGATTTCCGGACACGGTCCTACATGCCAGCGATGGGGCTTTGTATAATATTTATAGCCCAAAGACATTGCAGTTCTGACGACCTGCTCGGTCACGCCGCCGCCCGGCCAGCAGAGACCGCGTACCTCTTTGTCAAGATTTTTCTCCAGAACCTGCTTTATAACGGAAAGTTCCGTACGTACACGATCTTTTCTTTCCGCATCTGTTTCATAGCGGCCGGGGATTGTGCCAAATTTACCGGCTATTGCCATCAGCTGTTCACGCCACGCAGGTTCTGCGGAAAAGAAGTCTTTTCCGCCGTGAGTCTGCACCCAGTCAGCAAGTTTCCCGCTGAGATCGGCAAGAGCCTGTTCTTCCGGGAAAAAGCGCACAACCGAAAGGGATTTCTCGTTTTCAAACACGGGCGTACCGTACGGAATCGACGTTTCCTGCTTCGGTGCATCCGTCAGATAGAAGGGCTTGGTATCCACAAAACGGTTCCAGAGCATCCAGATCGGACCATCTTTTTCCGTCGCCGAACCTGGCTTCCAGAAATCAATCACGCGCGGTCCCTTGATATACCAGGTATGCGTCTGGGCGTGAGCCTGGATCTCCATGACGCCGCTCTTCTCCATGGCGCGCATCTCCGGCCACGACAGGAAACCGGCACAGCATCCCGGCGCCTTGTGATCTTTTCCGGCGTTCACGCTCTCATCGCGGGTTTTCTGCGGACGGATGATGTCCCGGTGATCGATAAAATCCGCCGATACATAAGTGGTTCCCTTCAATCCGTAGTATTGCAGGATCGGCAGAACATGCACCCAGTTATCCAGATATCCATCATCAAAATTTAGGAACAGAATGTTCTCCTCCTTCTGCCGCTCCCATGCTTCCTTCATGAATACAGAATGAAATTTCATCGCATGGTATACCGAGCATTGCAAATCGAACTCCACCGCAGATTCGGCAACGTGGCGGGCAAACCATGGATGTTCTTCCAGGCCTACGGAATGGTTCATTACTGTGATCATTTTTTCTTCTCCAAGAGTTTCAGCATGTCAGCACCCAACTTCTGGTACTGTGCGACATAGGATTCTATTGAAAAATGTTTCTCTCCGTATTCGGCAGCCTGACGGCCAAGCGAAACACGTTCCTCCAGCGGCTTTTTGCCGAAGGAAACAATCAGTTCCGCAAGACGCTGCACGTCCTTCGCAGGAAACAAAGCGGAAAAATCATGTCCTTCCAGCAGTTCCGGAGTCCCGCCCACCCTGCTCCCGACCGCAGGGACTCCGCAACAAAGAGCTTCTGCGATCGCGCCGCTGGAAAGTTCCGATGTTGAACAGTTCACGTAAAGATCAGATCGGTCGTAGGGAATCTGATCCGGCGGCAGGTGTCCCGCCAGACGGATGAAATCGTTCAATCCGTGCTGATCTAGATACTGCTGCAATTCCGCATGCAAAACGCCTTCGCCGACCAGTGTGGCAGTCAGCACCGGTAATTCCTTTTTGGCAATCTCCAATGCTTTGATCAGATTCATGGGATCTTTGATATGATACAGCTGTCCCACGAAAATAACGTGGAACCGCCCCTCCTTCGGCTCCGAAACCAGACGAAACTGGCGTACTGCGTTGAAAATCACCCGGGTCGGCTTGTCTCCCAAAACATGGAAGTCACGGACAAGATTGATGGCGACCTGGGCGTTAGAGATTACCCAGTCGGACATTTGAATCACGTTTTTCAACAAGCGTAGCCGTTCTTCACATCCCGGACGGAAATATCCGAGTCCAGCAATATGCAATGCTACGGCAGTATCGCACCATTTGCTCAATTCACAGGCAAACAGTGTATTCTCTGCATTGTTCCCGATCATCACGTCAATCTTTTTTCTCCGGACCTGCCAGCGTCCATAGGGTAGATAAAACCAACGGAAGAACCGCCGGAGACAGAGGCGCAGGACCGGGATCCCCGAGTAGTCCAACAAATTTGGAGGATTCCGCCGCAAGCCCTGATGCGGGGAATCGGTATAGATGACAGTCACCTGATCGCCGGCAGCCATCAGCCCCCGGGCCAGCAGTTCCATCTGATGTTCGCAACCGCCGACGGCGTTATTGGCGATCAGAATTCCCCAGTGCATACTCTCCTCCCATGAAAAGCAACGCGGCAATGACGTAGAAAGTTTTGTCTAAAATCGTGAACAAACCGAAATTGAAGATCAGCAGAACGACCCAAAAGGTCAATTTTGTGATCATGGACTTCCGATTCCCTCTTCGTCCCTTCAGGGCAGGTACGGCAAGTGTGACCAAAAAGCAGAGATAAAGCAGCTCGCCGACAATTCCGCCCTCGGAAAGTTGCGCCATGTATTCCACATGGTTGCGGAATTTGCTATCTGCGTAGATGCCGTAGTTGCCGTACCCTACACCAAAGACAGGGTTTTCCTCAAAGACCTTGTATCCGCGAACAAAATAAATGGCGCGTTCTCCGAAGATCCAGACCAATCTCGAATTTTCCAATTCAGGCAAAAGATATTCATTTTCCCTGTTCTGCAGCCGACGGTATACGGAACTATCTTCTACAAACGAAGCCGTAAGCGCGAACAGCGCGATGCAGATAGTAAGAAAAAGTCCTCTCTTCTTAACGGAAATATTCTTAAAGGATGACCACGCAACGCCGATGCTCAAAGGCAGCAGGCAGATGAATGCCGTGCGGCACGCCGTGCCAATCTGCACGTAGATCACTCCCAGCACGAGGCACAGGAAAGGCAGCGGGCGGATCCTCTTCTGCAGAAACATGCAGGAAAGGAGACAGAGCAATCCGATGCAGATGAAGGCAAGATTGTTGGCATTGATCACCGTGGATGTCGAGCGTTCAAACTCAGTTCCCTCATATTTGACCAGATTTACTTGCAGATATAAAAGCACGATCAGCACGAATCCGAAGATCAGCACCCGTATGGTCTGTCGCGGTATCAGGCGAAACGCGTGGAGCAAAACAAAGAAAAACATCCATTGATTCAGAAACGCCAGGGACAAATCCAGCAAATTCTCGTTGAATGAGCTGATGTTGTTTTCCTGCAAAATAAGATTCACAATATGATAGACCAGCAGAAGCCCCAATACAGTCAATGATTTTCTTGCTTCCGTGGACAAGGGGGGGAAGACGAAGATGGCGGTGATGCCTGCCGTCAGGATTAGACAAGTGGGTACACGGGCTGCTCCGTCAAAGTGCAGAACGAATCCGCTCAATGCCTGCCAGGTGACAGATACAAAGAGGGCTAACAAGATAAACATCAGCCGGGGAACGTTTTTCTGTACCCAATTCCTCCTTTGGAGATCAGCGTTCTCTTCCGGGATCCGGTTCAAATCCATATTTGAAATTAAGTCGTTCATGATGTTTTCAAAATACGCCAGCCACGCATTGCTCCCTTCCCCTGAAATCGGTCACAGAAACCATTCTCCGATTAACCTCAAATGCCAGCGGTTCAAAAAGCGGGTTGCGATCTCCTTTTCAATGACTGCCATATTTTTTCTGAGAAAAATGATTTGCACAATCAGCATATACACCCCTGCCAGCAGAATGCACACGCCAATCGGCATCGGGTAAAAATAATCAAGCAGGACAAAGGGGGTGAGCGTCAGTAGGGAAATCAGCAGTATGATACCTGCATTCCGCCAAGGCAGATATTCGCGGAAGGTGACGGCAAGGATCCTAGTTTCGTACCATCCCTGCAACACCTTGGGCAAGACCTGCGCCGAAACAGAAGCGGCAATGCCGCCCCATGCCCCCCACCAGCGGATGGCCCAAAAAGTTCCAGGAATCGTAATGAAACCGCTGTAAAGATAGGAGAGAAAAGATTTTTTCGTCTGTCCGGAAGCTCGGATGATCAGCCCGGTTCCCAACTGCGTGATAATCAAGGTGAAGATATAGACCTGAAAAAATGTAACAGCATCTTCGTATTTGTCGGTGAACAGAAAACAAATAATACCGTGAGCATAGAGGCAGATGATAAATACCACCGGTACCGTGAAGGAAAGGACTTTCTGCGTCATCTCGTGAAACAGTTTTCTGACCTCCTCCATACGGTTCTGGGCAAAGGCGTCGGACATGTTGACCAGATAAACGTTGCCGATTGCCGCGTAGATCTGGCAGATTCCCGGGATCCCCAAAAAAGCCAAACTGTAAGAGGCGTAAACCTCCACCGTTAAATAGGAAATACAGATGATTTTGTCCAACTGCAAGGTAAAAGTGTTCAGGATGACCGCGCTCCCGAAGGGAACAACATAACGGATCTGCCGCTTGAATAAAGAGAAGTCCAGCCATGGTCCGCAGGGGAAGTTGCGCGTCTTTCGCCGACAGTAGTAATGCGTGAAAAGGCAGATCAGAATATCGGTCAGGATGATGCCGCTGAGGACTCCGGCGATCCCTCCGAGCAGGCAGGCAAGAAGGACCACCAGCACGACCTTCAGCAAAAGCATGCAGACAGGATACAACAGCGTCATAAGCCAATCCCGCTGAATGATGTAAAACGGCTCCAAAATTTCGCTGGGAATAAAAACGAGAATGTTGAACAGCAGCAGAGGGAAAAATACCAGTATTTCACTGCCGAGTATCCGCATCCGGAGCCCCGGAATGGAGAGCAGAGCACACGCGACTCCGGCGCCCAGCATCAGGGCAAGGATTGTATTGTAGATGACAGCCCGGTATTGACGCTTCTCCGTGTTCGCAAAAAAATAATAGAGCGAGGCGGGAAACCCGAAGGAGGCCAAAGCCAGGACAAAAGACGATGCAACGTTGAACTGCGCATAGATCCCGTAGTCATGCTTTGTGAGGAAGCGGCTCAAAAACAGCGGCATGAAGAAAGTCAGAAACTGTGCCAGAAGTTTCCCGACTGCAAGACCGAAGGATTGTTTGGTTCTTGAAATATTGCTGTTCATAAGCGGTCAGTCAATGTTTCGCCGTACAAACTCAAGATATTTCTCCCGCATGTCCTTCAAACGCTTTTCAAAGGTTTCGTCGTAGACCACCGGTTTGAACAACTGTTCTCTGCGCGTCGCAAGATCCTCGGGAGAGGAAACGATCCGTTCGGCGAGACCAAAATATTGGAGCAGGGTCAAAAGTCTGCCAAAGCGGTCATTCTCTTTTTCCGGACCGATCACCAGAAAGGATTTGTGGTTCAAGAGACAGAACACGGTGGCGTGAAAACTGTCCGTTACCACAAAGCGGGAACCGCTAATCCGCTGCAGGAATTGGGTCAGGGAAACAGTACCTGTAAACGATATAGCACAATAAGGTTTCATCTCCGGATGAGAATGCAAAGACAAAACCGGTTTCCCGATGATGCGGGCAGGCAGTTTCAACTGACGCCGGGCCCCTTCCAGCACGGCATGGACCAGTTGAGTTTTTTTGAAGACAAAGGCGAAAATTTCCGGATAATCCGGGATCCTGCCGCTCAATTCCGAATAATCTCCCCATGCAATCGTCGGATCGCAGATCTGCTCGGCGTCGGAAATCCCGAAATACTCTCTGCAAATGTCGACACCGCTGGGTTCCCTCACGGAGATCGCTTTGAACTTTTTCATTTCGGCGGCAATTGACTCCGTCATCGATGACGGGAACTTGGTCCAGGCCGACACGCCGAAACTCGATGCCAAAGCAATGCGCCGCCCGGATTCCGGAACAAAGTCAAGAAAATAAGATAAAAAGTTTTTTTTGGTGATATCCGGATTCCACGTCTGATCGCTTCCGACGACAGTATAGTCCGCTTCCGGAATATACTCCGGGATCAGATGCGTCATGGGATGCGTCATCGGCGAAAGATGTTTTTTTCGCAACTGCATGAAATGCAACATATTGGGAACCGTCGTCATCCGGTTCAGCGAGATCAAACGGGGAAACACGGACATTTGAGGATCATAAAGATCAATGACCGTAACCCGATGTCCCAAGGATTCCAGAATCTTTTTGGTCGCCCAGCTCTGAAGAAAGGCGCCCTTGTTTTCTCCGTAGTGGATCGTCAGCAGATTGATTCGGCTCATGGCTACCTTTCGAGGATGATTTCCTGCAACTCTTTTTTAGGAGAACAGCAGACTTTGAACCGCTCCGGCAGATTGCCGATGGCAATCATCACAACAACGGTCAGATATTCCGGAATATCGAGAGCCTTGTAGATGATTTCGTTGCGCTCCGGGTTCATATTCCAGTTCAGGATCACCGCCCCGATCTTCTTGTAATGAAGCGCATACGCAAGATTCATCGTGAAGATTCCGGCGTCAACATACGCCCAATTCCGTTCCTGACCGTTACAATAACCGGGAAGATAACTGCATATGAGCAGCAGTTTATCCACAGTGTGCCCGAATCCGCGGTTGCCGCCATGCTGTGCAAAAACGGTGGCGATCTTTTCCTTGTCGCTGATGATGACCACGCGGGTCGCTTGTCGATTGCAGGCGGAGGGGGCTCCCTTTGCAATCTCAATCGCCTGCTTCACGTCCTCCACCGGGACGGGGATCCCGGAAAAATTGCGCACGCTGTGACGGCTTCCGGAAAAGACAGGAAATTCTTTTCCGATATCGTCAAAGTAGTGTTCTCCGGTACAGTCGATTTGAACCTGTGAACTGTTCACGTCCGGAAACTTTTCAAGGAGCTGATCAATCTTGTCGGCAATCACGAGGGGAACCGGAACATTGATCCGCTGATGGCAAAGCCGGTATTCGTAGATGAGCTTGACAACATCGCGGAACTGATGATTGGTCGCTCCGTAGTCCGTGACGAACTGATCACACAGCATCAGTAGCTCGCGCATCTTCTCTACACCGAATCCCGGTCGGAAATCAGGCATGGTAAAGCCCTTTTCAAGTCCGTGGCAGACTAAATTGATTAAGGCAATCCGGTCTTCTTCCGTCTCGTCGCGGCCGGAATAGGCCGCATATCTTCTGAAATCATACAGGAAGAACTTTTTGAGATTTCTGCGCTTCCGGAAGTTCTGAATCAGGACGAGTATTTTTGCCGGGATCACCGCTTTTACAATTTTCCTCAAAGTCATGATGGCACTCTCAATCTGACAGCTACAGGTTCTCGTAATACCACTTTGTCGCTTTTTTCAGTCCGGCTTTTATACTGAATTCCGGAGCGTAGCCAAGTAACTTCCGGGCTTTGTCGATGCTGGCAAGACTGTGCGGAATATCTCCTGCACGGCCGGGTCCGTACTTCGGCTCCACCTTGCCGATCTCGGGGTCAAACTCGCTCAAGTCCTCTCGAAGGAAAAAAAAGAGCTCATTCAGGGTCGTCCGTTCGCCGAAGGCCACGTTGTAGACCTGATTCACCGCCGCGGGGTCCTCCACTGCTAGCGCAAGGAGATTCATCTGCACCACGTTCTCAACGTAGGTGAAATCCCTGCTGAAACTGCCGTCGCCGTTGATGACCGGACTTTCATGCTTTATCAGGCTCATCACGAATTTCGGGATCACAGCGGCATACGCGCCGGAAGGATCCTGCCTGCACCCAAAAACGTTGAAATAACGTAGTCCGATGGTATCAATGCCATAAAGGTCGTGAAAGTTTCCGGCATACAATTCGTCGACGAACTTGGTAATCGCGTAGGGGGAGAGCGGCTTTCCAATCCTATCCTCCACCTTCGGCAGGGTCTTGCTGTCGCCGTAAGTGGAGGAACTGGAGGCATAGACGAATCGCTTCACTTTCGCCTCTTGCGCGGCATACAGCATATTCACGAAGCCGAGAATATTGACCGCAGTCGTGGTCATGGGGTCCTTGATGGAACGGGGAACGCTGCCCAGTGCCGCTTCGTGCAGAACGTATTCCACGTCTTTTACCGCTTCCCTGCACGTTGCCAGATCCCGGATATCGCCCACGATCAATTTAAAATCAGGATTCCCGACGAAGGGGACCAGATTTTCCATCTTGCCGGTGGCAAAGTTGTCCAGGACAGTAACGTGATTCTGCTGTGCAAGCAGGGTTTCGACGAGATTAGACCCGATGAAACCAGCTCCGCCAGTCACCAGCACGCGTGATCTTTCCACTTTTTTCATCCTTTATTTCCCCTGAATTTTTCTCTGTAGACTTCAAAAGCGAATTTGAAACAGCGCAACTGCCGTCTGAATCGGCTGGGCTGGCAAAGCAACCGGTAGAACCACTCCATCCCGGCCTCCTGCAAGAACCGGGGTGCCCGTCGTATCGTCCCGACAATTGTGTCCAACGTGCCGCCGATTCCTTGGCAGAGTTTCACGGTCGTGAGTTTTGAAGCATACTCACTCATCCACTTCTCCTGCCGCGGGCTGCCCATGCCGACGAAGAGAATCTCCGCACCGGACTCATTGATCTGCCGGACCAATCCATCCATTTCCTCCGACTTGACGAATCCGTTGGAACGTCCGACGATCCGGATGCCCGGATATCTTTCCCTCAAGATCTCGCAGGCCTTGGCATTGACCTCCTCGGAAGAACCGAAAAGAAAAAGCCGATATCCCCTTTCCGGCGCTTCTCTGCAGATATTCTGCATCAAGTCCGCGCCGGGGCAACGGGCAATCCGCTTGCCGTAGAGAATCCTCATCGCCCTGACGATGCCGATGCCGTCCGGAATCAGAAGAGTTGCATTTTCAAAGAAATCCCGCAAAAATGCGTCTTCCCGGATCACAAAGACTTTTTCCGGATTGACCGCGAGGATTGCTCCCGCCGAATTTCTCTCCTTCACCGCATCCGCGATGAAAGTTAGTGCTCCCGCCATATCCACCGCGTCCACAGGGGTGTTTAAGATTCGCAAACGTTCCTGTCTCATTTTTCAGTTTTTAAGGAAGGTGTATAGTCTATGTGTGCCTCGGAACCATCATCGTACGGAGACGGGCAAAATATTCCGTTCCGGACGCGCTCAAAGCCGCCCGTCGACCATTTCGCGGGGCAAGATGCCCTTCACGTCAAAGACGACAGACGAATCGCTGCAGTAATCTCTGACATTGATCCCTGCAAATTCCCGGTGGGCGACCGCCAGCACCACGGCATCGTAACTGTCAAGCTGCAGTGCGGAAAGATCTTTCTCGGACTTCAAGCCGTAGACCTTGGAGACCTCGTCCGGTTCTGCCCAAGGATCACAAATATCCACGCTGCAGCCAAATTCCTGTAGCCCCTGCACCACGTCCACGGCGTGGCTGTTGCGGATGTCCGGACAATTCTCCTTGAATGTGATCCCAAGCTGCAATATTTTGGAGCCGAGGATCTTGCGTCCCTTCCGAATCATCAGTTTGACAATCTCCGAGGCGATGTATTTGCCCATGCCGTCGTTGATGCGGCGGCCGGCGAGAATCACTTCCGGCAAATATCCCAGTGCCTGCGCTTTGTGGGTAAGATAATAGGGGTCGACACCGATGCAATGTCCACCGACAAGACCGGGTTTGAATTTCAGGAAATTCCACTTGGTCCCGGCGGCTTCCAGCACGTCATTGGTATCGATGCCGATTAGTCGGAAGATCTTGGCCAGTTCGTTGACGAAGGCGATATTGAGATCTCGCTGGCTGTTTTCGATGACCTTTGCCGCTTCCGCGACCTTCATGGAACTGGCGCGGTGCGTGCCGTTTTTCAGGATGGAATTGTAAAACACATCAACGATCTCCGCGACTTCCGGGGTGGAGCCGGAGGTGATTTTTTTAATCTGGATTAGAGAGTGTTCTTTGTCGCCGGGATTGATTCGTTCCGGGCTGTATCCGCAGAAGAAGTCCACGTTGAATTTCATCCCGCTTTCGCGCTCCAGGACTGGAACGCACACTTCCTCTGTGCAACCGGGATAGACCGTGGACTCGAAAACCACGATCGCTCCGCGTTTCATCACCTTGCCGACGGTGGAGCTTGCTCTGTTGAGCGGAGTGAGATCGGGCCGGTTGTACTGGTCCACCGGAGTCGGGACAGCCACGATGAAGATGTCGCGATCCTTCAGTTCGTTCAAATCATCGGTGTAGCGCAGCTTTTTTGCCGCCGCAAGATTTTCGCTGCTTGTCTCCAGCGTGGCATCAATGCCCTTGCGGAGACTTTCCAGCCGGGCGACCTTCGTATCGAATCCGACAGTGTCATATTTTTTCCCGAATTCCACAGCGAGAGGCAAGCCAACGTAGCCGAGTCCAATCACTGCAACTTTGATGTAACCATCCCGAATCTTTGAAAACATGATGCGCTCTCCTTTATGGAAACTCAATCAAGACCTTTTTGACAGAAATTCCGTTTGTTGCTGTTTGAAAATCTCCGAGATTTTTCATTTATGGGTACCTCTAAAAATTCATTCCGGCGGCTTGCGGCCTTTGAG
>DCGO01000125.1:16140-23215 GCA_002314605.1 Lentisphaeria bacterium UBA1776
AAAGTCCGCAACGCGCGACTTTTCGGCGGTTACCACCCTGGGTAGCCGCCTCAAATTCGCACATCGCGTCTTTTTCCCCACAGGCTCGCAATCTATCCGTTTGAATTTTTAGAGGTACCCTTATTGTAATTCAGTTACAGACCTTCCCGTTTTCAAGTCTCCAAGACTGAGAAAAGACATTCTGTTTGATTTTTCTGTAGAATCCTACGTTTTATGAGTTCTGCAACATCAAGGTACAGAATCGATCATTTTCTCATCACGGGCGGAACTGGTTTCATCGGCAACTGAATCTCTGTTGTTTCATGTTCCGCATCGATGATCCTTCCGGAGCGATGCCGCAAAAAAGTGTCACGCCGTGACCTTTTTCAGTTCATCTGCCGAAATGGGATATTCCACATGCTGGCCCAGAATACTGACGTTCACGATAATTGCACTGTTTGCATCGTCGCGCCGGACCACGTTGGTAACGAGCCCTTTCAGCGAACCTGTTTTGATCAGCACCTTGTCGCCGGTCCCGAGCCCGGGATTGATGCGGACCGGAGCCTGTTGGGCCAGAAGTTCACATTGCTGCAGCGCCTTCAGTTCTTCAATCAGCACATTTTCCTTGTGCTCGTCGAACAGTAGTTCAATACGATAGATCTGCTTTTCCCGGTACCGCAGATCCGTTGCAGCTTCGCGATCCATGCAGAGGAACAGATACGTTGGAAACATCGGCACCTGCGTGACCACCTTCGTGTAGTGTATCATGTAGGCATGGGGGACCACCGGCAGGTAGCAGATGATCCCGGAGTTCCGCAGTTTTTCCGCCAATTTCTTTTCGGCCCGGTAGCGGACATACGCATATCCCCAAAAAAGACCAGTCACTTTTTTTATTTCGAGCCTGTCTGACACCCAGCATTTCCTCATGCAAAAGCCCTGTCACTTGATCATCCGATCTTGCAACATAAGCACGCTTTTCTAAAGCCGCGTCACATCGTGACATTGTATGATCGACACGGACACGGAAACTGAAGGCTCTGGGCACACTGTCTCAGAAGTATTTCCGCGCTGCGTCAAAAAAAAACGGAAGAAGGTACAATCGTTCGCTCGCCGAAAAAAAACGAGGGACGCCATTCCGGGGGGAACATGGTCCGCAGGATACCCGATTCTTGCCGAATTTCCGCAGACTGGCTTCCCTGAAAAAGGATCGCTTCGGACTCGCAGAAAACCGGCTTATCGTCCGATGTAATCATTTGACCCGCCACTCCTGTGTTGTTGGGAAACGCTTCCACCCCTGACCCCATTCTTTCTTTATGGGCACAATATACTCTCTCGCCGGGAAAAAATCAAGAGTGATAAGTCTGAGCGCGTGAAAAAATTCACAGATATCCCACATTTTTCAAAAAGGGGGTATCTGCATGCATCTTTGATCGTACGAGAATCTGATTCTGAAAAAGCGGTTTTGTCAGATTTTTGTTTTGACGGTCAGATTGCGGTTCACCCCGAAAACTGGACAACTTGAATAGGTGTAAAACGGCAAGTAAATTATAACTAAGGAAAATTCAGGCTACACCAGCGTGGGATCCGCATCAGCATGGACGGGCGTGGACGATGCCGGGACAACGCCAAGATGGAGCGTTTCTGGTAAGCGCTCAAATATGAGGGCATCAAAATCAAGGAGTATGTCAGCCTGCCGCTGTTGCGCTTCGGAGTACCGCACTATGTAAATTTCTACAACACGCAAAGAATTCACTCTGTGCTTCAGTACAAAACGCCGGAAGAAGTCTATTTCGGGACTTGCAATTCCGGGAAAAAGAGCTATATTCCATGATAAGCGTTTTACACCTGTCTTTTCATGAAAAGTTGTCTGACCTCAGGGGTAGGCGCGCCTGTAAGCGGATTGAGATCAGTTCAAAAGAAAGGATTTCTCATGAAAATCATTAGTGTTGTGGGCGCACGTCCCAATTTCATGAAAATCGCGCCGTTCTGCCGGGCCCTGGCGGAGCATCCGGGGGTCAAACACGTTCTGGTCCATACCGGACAGCATTATGACGCGAGGATGAGTGATTCGTTTTTCGTCGATCTCAACATCCCGGAGCCGGATGTTCATCTCAATATCGGTAGCGGTTCACACGCCGAACAGGTCGGGCGCACGATGATCGAATTCGAGAAGGTGGTAAGAGCGGAAAAACCGGACTGGATCGTGGTCGTGGGCGATGTCAACGCCACTTGCGCCTGTTCCATCGTCGCAAAAAAGGAACATGTGAAACTTGCACATATCGAAGCCGGTTTGCGTTCGGGCGATATGGATATGCCCGAGGAGGTGAACCGTCTCGTGACCGACCGTCTGGCGGACCTGCTGCTGACACCGGACCGTATCTCCTGTACCAATCTGACGGAAGAAGGGGCTTGTCCCTCCCGGATCGCCTTCGTCGGAAACATCATGATCGACACGCTGGAGGCACAACGCGGCAAAGCGGCGGCGCGGAACGTGACGGAACTGGTGAAACGGGAATTGCTGGAACCCCACAGTATTCCGGCGCTCCCGGATGACGGTTTTGCTGTGATGACGATGCATCGCCCCAGCAATGTCGACCAGATCGGGATACTGAAACCGCTGATCGATTTTCTGGCGGATGAAGTGGCAAAAGATATGCCGCTTCTGTGGCCGATTCATCCGCGGGCGAAGAAGCAACTGGAACGCTTCGGTCTGTGGGACAAGGTGCGCGCCAGCGTCGTGCTCCTGAACCCCCTCGGTTATCACGACATGCTCCGGCTCAACATGGGAGCCCGTGTGATGCTGACAGACTCCGGCGGATTGCAGGAGGAGTGCTGTGTTCTGGGAACCCCCTGCCTGACCCTGCGCTGGAACACGGAACGCCCGGTGACGCTCCGGGAACACGGAGGAGCCTCCATGCTGGTCGGGAATGACGTGGAAAAAATCCGCGCCGCCTATCGGGAGGTTCTGCATTCAACGCGGACGTCGCAGCGCCCGGAGTTATGGGACGGGCACGCCGCAGAGCGGATTGTCGATGCGCTTCTCCACGCGAAGTAGGATGACTTTTCTTTTTGTTCATTCTGCTCCACCATTTTTTTGCTTTGATTGGGGCGGCAACGCCGAAAAGAAAGACCTCGTTTCAAACTTGCGTTTAACGAGGTCGTTTCATTTTTTGGTTACATCGTCCCGTATCCCGCGCCACTTCGTGCCCGGCGGGTCGCGATTGCACTCGCAATGGCTCGTGCTTTCGCTCCTGGAATATGTGAAACAGAAAAGAAAATCCGGTCGATGCTATGTTTTTCTTGATGAACCGCAGGAAATAGACGGATGGGATGCGCCGCGAAAAGCCGAAACGCACAAGCCGCGTATCAAAGAACCGAACCGTTTCTGGGGAATTGATATGACCAAGGTGATGATTCCGGCGTTCGGCTGGGTTTATCTCCATGTCGTACTGGACTGGGGGACCAAGAAACTGCTGTCAACACATTTGAGCCTGACAAGCAAGGCTTCAGACTGGATTTTTGCGCTGAATGAGGCTGTTAATCTCCAATTCCCTGACGGGATCAGGGGAGCAGAATTCATTCCGTATCTCGTCAGCGATCACGGTTGTCAGCCGACATCAACGTCTTTTTTCAACCCCTGTTTTTCAAAATGTGCGCAATTTTCCGGACGTTATCTTCCAACTGCGCTATATCTTTTTCCGAAAACGCAACAGAAGTGAACTGTCGGAAATTGTCATGAACTATAATGCGATAAGATTCTGCGCTTAGCAAAAAAGTAAAAAAGAAGGATTGACAACAAAAATCTTTTCATTTTCGATGTCCTTTACTTTTTGACCAAAGTTCCAAAACAGGGCGTAGCGAGCAGCAGTTCCTCATTGTCGAACTCACTGCGGTTCCAGCTGCCGTACTGCGCTTCGTACTTGTCCCACGGCTCCAGCCGGATTTTTACAGTATCTCCCACGCGGAGTTTCGCCGCATCGCTCCTGACGTTGTCGCGCATGCTGACGGCGTAAACCAATGCCTGACCATTGCCGTCGATGTCCCCGAGATGGAGGCTCATCACATGATCCTTGTAGGGCGCGGAATTGGGACGCGGCACTGCGGTTGCTCCGAGGAGCGTCGCCGTCACTTCACGGGGCGCAGAAACTTCAAGAAACTTGCTTTCCGGCACCTTGCCGAGCGTCAGGTCGAGCATCTTCCAGTCGCCGTTCACCAGTTCGCGGATGGCGAATTCGTAGACGACCACCTTTTTCCCGGCGAGGCGGTCGCGTCCGCGCTTGAGTTCATTGGCCAGCAGCTGGCGCGTGGCAAAGGCTCCAGCGTCGTTGCGCAAAATCGCATCGACCGGAGTGTTGCAGAATGCGCCAAGCGCCTCAGCAAGACCGCCGTTTTCGCCCCAGTTCATCGCAGGAAGAGAATAAATGTTGGCGAAACTGTCGCCCAGCAGCAAAATTTCGCTGTCACGCTGCGGACGGCTGTTGTAATCCCGGACGCTGACGGTTTCCACAGGGAAGTAACGTTCACAATCCGGCAGTGTCAACATCGCGGCGATGTCTCCGAGATTGGTGGCTTTGTGCGAGGGAAAGTGTACATCCGCAAATTGGGAACCGATTTCTCCGGCGATCTTGCGCGCCGTGAACTCCATTGCTTCCGGGGTCCAGTGAGTATCGGTTTTGAGATAAGGTTCGCATTCATTTTGGCGCATCGCAACAAAATCATCGGCAAGGTCGATGACCGTGATCCCCGCCGCTTCCATCTGCTTTTTGAATTCGGCAAAGGAGGAATTCTGCACCGGGATCGTTTTGCCGCCAAGCTGATCGGCGTAGATCATCGGCTTGACCGGTACGGGGAGCAATATGAGCCGGATGCCCCGCTTCGCCAGTTGCTCCTTGAAGTCGATCACCGCCCTCACCGGGTCCGGTTGGACCCCGGCAAGCATGCGCTTGTGAAGTTTTTCCCTGCGCAGGAAACCGGGATTGATGAGATATTCATAGTCACCAGCAAAGAAAAGCCAACCATCTTTGCCTACAATCACCTTTTCATTGCCGATGCGGAACGCGTTCATCAGGAACCGCTGTGCAGGCGTCAGAAGCGCGTACCGCAGGAGCGAAGTGTCCTCGATGGCAGTCTCGTATGCTTTGATGGTTTTCTGCGCAGTCTCCATCTTCCGCCACTCCCCGAAGGGCTGGTGCCAGAAAATCTGCACACAGGGATAACTCCCGATGAAGAGCAGAAAGAAAACGGTCAGAAACCACTTCTGCGCGCCGGACACGGTGGTGTGTCCGACCTCGATGTTGGCGATCTCTTCCCGGGAGAGTTTTTTCGTCATTTCAGCCATGGTGTACTCTCCTTAAAAAATGAAGTAGATGAAGGGGTTGTAACTCTGGGTCGTCAGCGCCAGCAACGCCAGCACGAAGACGAGGATGCACCACGCGATCTTCTTCCAGTTCAGCACCCGCGTGAAGTCCCAGCTCTGGGGCAGTCCCCAGATCACCGCGCCCGCGAGGATGAAATTCATCACGTACCAGGGATTGAAGATCAGCCCGCGGACAACGCTTCCGGAGCCGGAGTTCGCCGTCCAACCGAACATGCACCCCAGATACCGCCACGCATCCGGAAGCGTATCGGCGCGGAAGAACACCCACGCCACCAGCACAATGAAGAAGGTGATGACCAGCTGACAAAATTTCGGGAGTTTCCGGTAGATACTCTCTTTGCCCTGCGCCCGCTCAAAGGCGAGGTAGCTCCCGTGAATGCCGCCCCAGATGAGGAAGTTCCAGCTGGCGCCGTGCCACAGACCGCCGAGCAGCATCACCAGCGCGAGGTTGATGTAGGTCCGGACTTCGCCCTTGCGGTTGCCGCCGAGGGGGATGTAGAGGTAGTCCTTGAGCCAGGTGGAGAGCGAAATGTGCCACTTGCGCCAGAATTCCGTGATGGAGAGAGATTTGTATGGGGAGTCGAAGTTCTTGGCAAAGACGAACCCCAGCATCAGTCCAAGTCCTATCGCCATGTCGCTGTACCCCGAAAAATCGAAGTAGATCTGAAACGCATACGCCACCGCACCATACCAGGCATCCAAAGTATCCACGATCCCGGCATTGAAGGTGGTGTCGGCAATCTTGCCGCAGGGATTGGCGAGCAAAATCTTCTTGCCCATGCCCAGCATGAAGAAGGTGATGCCACGGGTGAATTTCTCAAGCGTATGCGTCCGGTTCTGCAGCTGGTCCGCCACTTCCTGAAACCGGATGATGGGTCCGGCCACCAGCTGGGGGAACATGGAGACGTAGCAGGCGTAGTCGATGAAGTTCCGCACTACCTTGGCGTCGCCGCGATAGACGTCGATTACGTAGCTCATGCTCTGGAAGGTGTAGAAGCTGATCCCCAAGGGAAGCACCACCCGGAAGAACCCTTCATACTGCAGTGCGTCCGCACCCATGGCGGACATGAGGGCGTTGTAGTTCTCCACGCCGAAGTTGAAGTATTTGAAGAATCCGAGGATCGCCAGATCGGTGATGACCGAGAGCGTAACAAAGAATTTTTTCCGCGCGGGGAAACGCTCCATCATCCGCCCGTTGGTGTAATCAACCGTCGTGTTGAAAAGCATCAGCAAACAGAAGTACGGATTCGCCCAGCCGTAGAAGAGGTAACTGAACAACGTCAGGACGAGGTGCTTCCATTTCCGCTGCACGGCATAGTATCCCAGCAGCGCCGCTGGAAGGAAGAAGAACAGAAACAAATAACTTGAAAAAACCATTACGCGTACTCCTTATTTGGTCATGGTAATAACATATCTCTTATCTTGCGCCAATGCAAATCGCTTATTGCAAAATGGAGCGTCTCACTGAAACAACTGGATGTTTTTAATCGAAATCTCATGCCCGGGGGGACCTGATATCTCCACCGTGATCCTGTCGGTCCCGGCAGGCATGCGAACAGGGGGAACCGCAATCAAGCAGACTTTACAGCTTGCCGATTTTCTCGGAACAAGCGAAAATACCATCAAATGGCAGATATGGATTGCATTGCTCACGTACCTGTTATTGCGCCTTGTTGCCTGGATCGGCGAATGGGAAAGTTCTTTCCGCAGATTCTACAC
>DCGO01000125.1:23241-28305 GCA_002314605.1 Lentisphaeria bacterium UBA1776
CTTGTAAAAGGAATGCTTTGGAGCCAACGCTCCTTGTGTTCTTTGATAAAGTTGCTTGAGACGGAAGAAAATGAGACCTCTCCTCCAATCAGACTTTCTGCCGTTCAAATGCAGTTTGACTTTGGGAACATCTGACCGTCAAATCAAAAATCTGACAAAACCGCTTTTTCAGAATCGGATTCTTGCACGCTCAAAGATACGTGCAGATACCCCTTTTTTAAAATGTGGGATATCTGTGATTTTTTGTCGTGTTTTTACGCCGGAACGGGAGGTTTTTCGGAGGTGAGGCTTGATTTCGGGCGTTCCCGGCACCATATTAGGAGGGCGTCCGAAAAAACAGGAGAAAATCATGCTCAATCTCTGCAAACTGCCGCCGTTCACATTCCCGAAGGGATTTCTTTGGGGAAGCGCCACCGCCGGCCATCAGATCGAAGGGGATAACGTTCACAGCCAGTGGTTCCATGAGGAACAAACCTGTACGGAGCCCGGCTTCGAGCGTTCCGGGAAGGCCTGCAACAGTTGGGAACTCTACGACGAGGACATCCGGCTTCTGAAGGAATTGGGGCATCAGGCCTACCGTTTTTCGGTGGAGTGGTCCCGTATCGAACCGGAGCAGGGGCGCCATGACCAAGGTGCTCTCGACCGCTATCTCGACATGCTCCGCAAGTTGAAGGAAGCTGGGATTTTCACCTGCGTCACGCTTTTGCACGGGACCCATCCGCAATGGTTCGAGGAGTTGGGAGGCTTTTGCAGGGAGGAGAACGTCGATCACTTTCTGCGGCACGTCGAATTTCTCGTGCCGAAGATCGCGGCTTACGTGGATTCGTGGCTGGTGGTCAACGAGATCAATCTGGGCGGAATCCTGCCCGAACACATCCAGCTTCGGCGCATTCGTTTCAAGGCGCTTGCGCGGGGAGCGGAGGTAGTGAAGCGTTTCAGTTCGGCGCCGGTCTCCAGCGCCCACGCCTTCGTGCCGAGGGAACCTCTGCGTCCCGACGACGAACTGGACGTCGCTGCCGCCCGCTACAAGGACTGGCTGGACAACGGCTTCTTTTTCCATGGGGTCCGCACCGGAGAACTGGTGCTTCCCGGGCAGGACGCGGAGTTTCTGCCGGAACTGAAGAACGCCTGCGACTTCTGGGCGGTGAACTACTACCACCGCGGGCTTGTGGATTCGCGGAAAGGCAATCTGATCGGGAAAAAGTTCCGTTTCAACGCGTTCAACACGGTCCTCGGGAAGGCCATGGACCGGGAGTTCTGCCCGGAGACCTTCGTCAAGGTGCTGGGACGGATCACCGACAAACCCATCTGGATCACCGAAAACGGTTTCTGCGCCGACGAGGACCGGTTCCGCATCGTTTATCTGATGCAACACCTGGCGGCCATGCACGAGGCCATGGAACTTTACCATGCGGACGTCCGGGCTTACTTCCACTGGTCGCTGCTGGACAACTACGAGTGGGGTAGTTATGCGCCGAAGTTCGGTCTGGCGGCGGTGGACCGGCAGACGTTCCGGCGCACGCCGAAGCCCAGTGCGGCCTTCTACCGGGAGGTGATCCGGGCCAACGGAGCCTCCGGTGAACTTTTCGCCAAGTACATCCCCGAACTGTCGCAGTACGCCCAGCGGGATCACTTCGAAGCCGCCGGCAAACTCTCGGTGCTGACCCAGGCTTGAAAGCCTTCTGACGGGGGAAGAGGCTCGTCCCGGAGGTTCTGCCGCGAAGCGAGACCCTCCGGGAGAGTTGAGGCGCCCGGGAAATCACGGGGGCGCCTGATGGGACGTCAGATCTCTTTCAGCAGTTTGGCGAAATCCGCCGCCATTTCCCGGGCGGTGGCCGGATAGATCACGCCGGCGCCGAGGGTCAGTACGCCGGAGAAGTTCCGGCAGCGGTTGATGCTGACCAGTTCCTTGATCTCGCCGTTGCCCTTGGCGAGTCTGACTGCCGTGCCGTCGAAGAGGGCATCGTTGACGTCCAGTTGGACCATGTGCTTGATGAAGCGGCCGTTCCGGTAGGAGCGCAGGAAGGGCATCTCGCCCATGGCCGCGAAAGCCGCCGGATCCAGCACGGTCCCCGCCTTTAATTCTGCAGCGCGCGCCGCCAGTTCCACGCCGCTCTGACAGCAGTTGTAAATCGCCACGGTAATCTTCGCCTTGCGGAAGGCCTTCACCGCATCCGGAGAGGCGTTTCCGGGGAGCAGGACCGTCTTGATCTTGGCTTTTTTGAGGGTTTCGCAGAACTTCGCCGGGTCCGCCGGGACCGCCATGAGCCGCAGCGCGGTCACTTCAATCTCCGCCTCGGAAAACTCCTTTACCGCCGCCGCCAACTTCTCCGCCGGCATCATGGAGGCGGGCTTGCCCTGCACGTAGTCCAACTCGATGCAACGGATGCCGCAGGCATGCAGGTTCTCAATCATCTCCGGGACGTAGCGTCCCGCCAGACGCGAGGACATGGCCAGTTTGAAGGCCTCTTTGCCCATCTCCGCCGCGAAGATCCTGGCCCGCTGTTCCACGCAATCGGGGCAGGCGGGGTTGTCGCACAGCACGAAGGCGGGATCTTCCTTGCCCCACTTCTTGCCTTCCTCCAGCAGTTTCTTTGCGTCGATGAGCCGGGCCTGCGCCGAACCCACCTTACCGATGGTCATGATGCCGGACTCCAGCATTCTGCGGTCGATGCCGATGAAGTCCCGGTGGGGACCGGGATATCCGGGCCAGGTCTTGGTGATCTTCTTGCCGTTCACCTCGAAGGAGCAGGTGCACTCCCGGAGGTAGGGGAGTTCCAACTGTGCTTCGATGCCGTGGAGGAAGGTGTTGCGGTCCTGATCGCATCCGAGGAGGAGGATCTTGCCGCCCTTGGCCGCCAGCCGGGAGAAGGGGGTGTTTTCGCCGTGGACGGTATCAGCCTTCCAGTGATCCTTGAAGAGGGCGGCGGCCGCCGGCCCCACGCCGGTGAGGGTCCCCACGGGGCAGGGACTGACGAGGGCTCCGGGCCGGGCCTTCAGTTTATCGGGGATGACGCCCAGCGCGCCGAAGACCGGTGCCAGCAGTGTTCCTTTGGCACCGAGGACCTTCAGTAGCGCATCGATGACGGTATCTGCGCCGCCCTCCACCTCGCCGATGCTGGCGAGCGAACTGTGGATAAGCAGGACGTCTCCCGCTTTGATGCCGATCTCTTTGAACGCGGAAACCAACTCTTTCTGATTCATTTTTGACCCCCTTGGTCTTGTCTTATTACAGAGAATCCTGATGCTTCGGAAAACTTACAGGGACTTCAGATAGCGGACGGCCTCCGCCACGGCTGGGATATCCTTCTCGCCGCAGTTCCAGCAGATCTCAAGGTTGGCATAGCCGGAGTATCCGTCTCGGTTCAGCCGTTTCCAGAGTTCGGGGATCTGCGTATCTCCCTGCCCGAAGACGGCGGGGCCGTAGTACTTGCCGCTGCGGCCGGGGGAGAACTCCTTTGCCGGAGTCTCCCTGCGGGCGTAGTCCTTCAGGTGGACGTGGATGATCCGTTTCTTCACGGCTTCGTAGCAGGCCACCGGATCGTCATTGGTGAAGGCATTGCCGCAATCGAAGGCCAGTTTCAGCCCGGGAACGGCGTCCATGACTTCGTTGAGTTCCGTTCCGGAGACCACGGGGCTGTTGGGAAAGCCTGTGCTCTCGATGGCCAGCGGCAGGCCGTATTCGCAGGTCATGGGAAAGACCCGGGTGTAGAAGCCGATCCACTCCCGGCGCATGGCGGAGACGTCGGAGCGTCCGTTCCCGATGGGGAAGGGCGGTACCATTACGAGGGGGGCGCCCATGGTGAGGGCATCCTCGAAGCCCCTGCGGATCTGGTCCTCGGCCTTGGGGGACCCGGAGCAGAACTCCGACGGCAGTACGGTATGGGCGGCGATGGCGATGCCTTCCCCGGCGCAGAGTTTGCCGATCTCCCTGGCGGTGGAGCCGTGGAGCGTGATCCAATCCACGGCGGCGAGACCGCACTTTTGGGCGGCGGCCACCACGGCGGCGGGGTCTGCCTTCTCAAGACAGAACGACATAAATGAGAGTTTCACCATGAGAGATCAATCCTTTCTTCGCTTGGGACCGGGACCCGGCTTTCCGTTGCCGGGCCGGCCGCTGTTTCCGGGCCGGGAGCCCGGGCGGTGATGAAAAACGCCTGCGTTGGCGGCATCCGGACCGGAGCGCCGTTTTTTCAGCACTTCGATCTGCGGACGGCGTTCGGCGAGGCCGCGGTTCACCGGGATGGGGTTGCCGTCGGGGTCCTTGCCGGTGTAGTACATGGCTCCGCCCATGGTCATGGGCAACGGGATGTAGTCCTGCACCTGCTGAAGGCTCCAGTGGTGGCGGTTGAGGAAGTCGTCCACGGTCTTCATCTCCTTGGCGGTACAGCCGGGGAAGTTGGAGATGAAGAGGGGGATCAGGTACTGTTCCTTGCCGCACTCCCGGCTCAGGCGGGTGAACTCGTCGAAGATCCGGTAGAAGTCCTCGGCGGGATTCTTGCGCATGAGTTTCAGGACGTCGTTGTTGAGGTGTTCGGGAGCGACCTTCAGGTGTCCGGAGACGTGATGGAATACGATCTCCTTCAGCAGTTCCGGCTGGCGGAGCATCAGGTCCAGCCGGATGCCGGAGTTGATGTAGAGGTGCTTCACCGCGGGGAGGTTCCGCAGTTTCCGCAGAAGTTCCGCCAACTCCTTCCCGGAGCAGTGGTAGTTGGGACATGGCTTGGGGAAGAGACAGCTGGACCGCTTGCATTTGGCGCAGATGGCGACGTCGGTGCAACTGGCGTAGATGTTGCCCGCGGCGCCGCCGATGTCGCTGATGGTGCCCTTGAAGGTGGGGAGCTTGGAGATGATCTCCACCTCCCGCTGGATGGATGCCTGGCTCCGGCTCATCACTTGCCGTCCCTGATGGGCCACGAGGCCGCAGAAGGCGCATCCGCCGGGACATCCCCGTACCGCCTGCAGGGAGTTCTCGATGGCGGAGTAGGCGGGGATGGGGGCCTTGTACTTCGGGTGTGGCCTGCGGGAGTAAGGCAGTTCATGGACCTGATCCAGCAGTTCGGG
>DCGO01000145.1 GCA_002314605.1 Lentisphaeria bacterium UBA1776
AAAGCGAACCGCTGTGACACGGCGGCTTCACCTCAAAACAAGTGGAAAACGGTTAAACAGAGAGGTTCGCTTTTAACGATATATGGTTCCCATTTATGCGAAGATCGGTGTGTCCCGGTTCGTTTTTGACACCACCCCGGCGCGACCGGGCTGCTGATTCTGCCAATTTTGAGGTGAGATTTTATGTGTCCCGCAAGTTCGATTCTCCCTCGCGTCAAACAAAAAACGGGATTGCGTCGGTGCGCGGTGACACATGAACAGACACCGTCCCCGGCTCCAAAGTGTAAGCTAAAGGGCAGATTTTGCACTTTTGAGACCCGCCGTGCGCAAGATCGTTTCAGTTACCCGGCTGGCGGGCTGCCGTGCCGCAGAAGGCCCGGAAACGGGCTCTGTGGGCGGAGAAAAAACGTGGACGGCATTCACCCGGATGAACTGGGGGTCTGGCGGTTCGTCACCTTTCTGACCCGCAAGCTGAAACAGGATCAAACGCTGAAAAAACAGATTTTCCATCATGAAAGGACCGGAAAATGATTCAGGAAATTCTTTATGACTGCAAACTGGACCATACCCGTCAGCCGGCGATGTTCCGCCGGGCGGAGGGAACAACGCCCCGGCCGCTGCTGGTGGCGCTGCACACATGGAGCTTTGACTACTTCACTCATTATGAAAAGTTTGCGGCCTGTTGCGAACGGAACAACTGGAATCTCATCTATCCCTCATTCCGCGGGCCGAACTGGAAGCCGGAGGCATGCGGATCTGATTTTGTGGTTTCCGATCTGGAGGATGCTGTCCGTTTCGTCTGCGCCAATGCCGAAGTGGATCGGAAGAGAATTTACCTGTGCGGCGGTTCCGGCGGGGGGCATTGTTCCATGCTGCTGGCCGGCAGACGGCCGGACCTCTGGACAGCGGTCTCTTCCTGGTGTCCGATCTCGGATATCCGGACATGGCACATGCAGAGTGTCGCCGTCAATCAGGTCTATTACAAGCATATCGAAAGCGCCTGCGGCGGCAATCCGGAAACGGAGGATGCAGCGTATAAACAGGCCCTGGTGCGTTCTCCGATCAACTGGCTTGCCAATGCGGCGGAACTGCCTCTCTCCATCAACTGCGGCATCCATGACGGGCATCCGGGAAAAGGGTCCGTGCCGATCTGCCAGTCCATTGACGCCTTCAATGTTCTTGCCAGACCGGAAGACCGGATTCCGGTGAAAGACATCATGTACATGCTTGACCGCGAGACTGTCCCGGAACATCTGGTCTGGGACGGGACGGATCCCGCATTTGGAGCGCACAAGGTTCTGTTCCGCAGGGTTTCCAACCAAGTCTGTCTAACCATTTTTGAAGGCGGACACGAGCTTTACGAGAGGGCCGCGCTGGAGTGGCTTTCCCGTCAGGTCAAAGGGACCCAGGCGGACTGGAATGCGGGGTCTGCCGCGTCCGCAAATGGTGTGGGGACTGCGGAACTTTCAAAATAACACCTGTCTTTGATTCGGGAATGGAAGTGCCGGGGGATGCGGTCACCCTGGTTCAGACTGGTGACGGCAGGATCCCCGTCCGGAGCGATCCCCCCCACGAAAGAACCCGGCTCCTTCAACTGCATGTTTGCCGCCGCCGATACCATGAAACTGCTTTCGGAATATGATTCCGTCTCCCGCAATGAAAAACGGAAGTGATCAAAAAACGCTCTTTCAAAAAAGGAGCGTGATTGGGATTTGAAAAAAAAGCGGACAATGTTATCTTATGTGGAAAGATTATGATACAGGAGGCAAGATGAGAAATATTCTTCAGTTCCTTGCATGCATTGCCGCAGTGATCCTTTTCGGTTCCGGTTGTGTATTCAGCAGCCGTGAGGTCACGGTTTCCAAGGATGATTCCTTAAGTCAGCGGCGGGATTATTTCCGCAGCGGCGTGACCAATTACGACAAATTGTCCATGGAGGCCGAGAACTTTCTGCGCGGCAATCTGATGCTGGATGATTTCGACAACAATCCCCGGGCGATTCTGGCGAAACTCAATGAATTCTACAGAATGTCCGGCGACCGGAAATACCTCATGATCTCCGCCGATCTCTGCCGGTATCTGGCTGCCCGGCGGGATGAAAGTGAAGCGATCCGCTATCACTTGTCCAGCTTTTATTACTGTACCGCATACACCAGAGAGCAGGCAAAAATCAGCAAGACCGGAAAAAACGGAAATGCTCTTGATTTTTCCACCGCTCAGATCATGCTGAACTACAATGAAGCATGCTGCGGGATCTTTTCTTTTCTGAAAACCCGGAACCTCCTGGATGCCGATGCCGTCACCATGCTCGATGCAGAGGGGAAGACTTTTGTCATGGGCAAACCGGAGTACCGGCTTTCGATCCCCAGTGAGGCCATCCGGGATTTCTCTCTCTGTGCCTCCTATACAGTGAAAGACCTGATGCAGATGAACCGCCATCCCGGTTCCGGGATCCCGCTGGTGGCAAAGATCAAGCTGAAAAAATGGTACTCTTCGTTGAAAACCCCCAAGGGGCTGACCATCCCGGTAACGCTTCTGGTCAAGCGCGAGGACAATCCCGATGGAACGGTTCAGCTGCGGCTGGTCTTCATTGATACCTCCGTCTGCGAGGATTTCACAATAACGGTCGAAGCGGTTAAAAATACCAGAACCAATCTGGCGCTGGATTTCTCGACTCCGCTGGCGTGTTTCCTGAACGAACTCAGCCAGCGCAACCTCCTGGTCCAGATGCTCAATCCCTTTGATCAGGAAAGCACCGACGGCCTGTATATGGTGGAACCCTACAATCCGAAGAAGATCCCGGTGGTCTTCATTCACGGTCTGATGTCCAGCCCGGAAACCTGGGTGCAGATGATCAACTCCCTGAAAAACGATCCCCAGATCCGCAAACGCTATCAGTTCTGGTTCTTCTACTACTCCACGGGGGCCCCGGTGATCCACTCCGCCAAAAAACTGCGGGAGGCACTTTTTGCCGCACAGAAAGAGTTCTGCACCACTCCGGAAGCCACCAGAAATTTCAACAAAATGGTGCTGGCCGGGCACAGTATGGGAGGACTTCTGACCCGGGTGATGGTGCAGCAGGATCCCCATTACATATTTGAACAGCTTCTCCATACGCCGTGGGAACAGGTCAAGGCGAAACTCCAGCCGGAGGATTTCAAATTGCTGGAAGCGTATTCCCCGGCACCGATGCCCTTTGTCAGCCGGGCGGTCTTTATGGCGGTCCCCCACCGGGGGGCGAACATGGCCAAGTCGTTTCTGGGCCGTCTGGGGGCCCGGCTCATTCGACCGCCGGCAAGTATTCTGCGCACAGGGGACACCGCCAGGCGCGTCAGCAAGGCGCTGAATGTGAAAATCCCGACCGCAGGTACCGGAGGGGTCCTCACCGGAATCGACAACCTTGATCCGGACAACCGGTTTGTCCGCGCCGTTGGCTCCTCCAAGTTAAGAAACGATCTCGTCTATCACAGCATCATCGGCAATCGCAGCGAAGACAACATCCCCGGCAACAGCGACGGCATTGTCCCCTACTGGAGCAGTCATCTGGACGGGGCTGCCAGCGAACTGGTGGTCAAGTCGGACCACAGCG
Source organism: Lentisphaeria bacterium UBA1776 (assembly GCA_002314605.1). Classification (GTDB taxonomy): domain Bacteria; phylum Verrucomicrobiota; class Lentisphaeria; order Victivallales; family Victivallaceae; genus UBA1776. The sequence goes on from DCGO01000145.1 coordinate 3,590, forward strand.
TCCACCGGCGGCCGGCGGCCATTCAGGAAGTGCTGCGGATATTGCTGATCCACCTGAAAAGTGTGGATGAAAAACCCGAAGATGCAAAGAAACTGTAATTTTCCGCCCGGGCAAATCTGTTTCAGGAATTGCCCTTTGCGGACACGGCACTGCTGCGGCAGAGTTCGATTGTCCGCATGACTTCCAGCGTTTCTTCAACCGGGACAAAGGGGGACTTCCCGCCGGCAAAATAGCCGTAAACGCGATCATAGAAATCTTCCACCTTCGCCTGAACGGCATCCATGATCTCTTCCTGCCACGGCAGCTCCTCATGGGGATATTTCCGGCCGTCGGCGGCAAATTTTTCATTCAGACGGAGTTCCGGCATGCTTTCGCAATAGCGCAATTTCCACTTGCCGCCCGGCTGTTCCACGGCACTTCCCCGGTCTCCGTACAATGCAAGGGGAGGGAGGCCGATGGAGGAAGCCATATTGATGCTGACCTCGTAGAGGCAGCCGCTTTTTCCGGTCAGAAGAGCCTTCACCACATCATCCGCATCTCCGCGTGACACAACCGTACGGGTCTCGCATTTCGCCGTCGCACAGGTGTCTTTTCCCAGAAAGAGCAGCTGATCGATGTAATGAGCCCCATAGTTGAAAAGCATCCCGCCGCCATTGCCGGCAATGGCCTGCCAGTCGTTCCTGCGGCTGAAATTGTCGCAGTTCCGGGCCATCAGGAAGACCTTCCCCAGCTTGCCGGAATCGAGGATCATTTGGGCCGTCAAAGCCTCGCCGGTCACCCGGTGGGGCTGATAAACCATAAGTTTCCGCCCGTTCCGTGCGGCTGTTTCCGCCATGAGCTTTCCTTCCGCCAGCGAAAGGGCAATGGGCTTGTCACAGAATACATCCACCCCGTGTTCCAGGAACCAGACGGCCTGCTCACAGTGGAATTTCGTCGGTGAAGTGATGACCGCCAGGTCGATCTCTTCCGGTGCAAGTTCGCGGTAATCCCGGGTCAGAATTTTCACCCCGAACCGGTCCTGCGCATCTTTGAGGCGGGCCTCATCGGGATCCACCGCCGCCTGCAGCACCATGTCATCCCGCCCCGCAATCTGCGGCGCGTGAAAACTCCAGCCGATCCGCCCCAGGCCGATCACGGCACAACGTAAAACTTTCCCCATTTTTTTCTCCTTGAGCCGATTTCAAAAGTTTGTTAATGTCCCAAATCTTGTGA
>DCGO01000021.1 GCA_002314605.1 Lentisphaeria bacterium UBA1776
CGGCGCGGATCGCCGCCTCCTGAAACCAGTACATGTCGTTGAAGTAACAGCAGCCGGAGTGGATCATTTCTATGACCGCAAGCCGGGTGCCGGTGAAAATATCCTCCGCCGTCATCTTCGCTTCGGCGGGCCAGATGTAGTTGTTGAGCCAGTCGAACAGTTCCCGGTCGTCGGCATAGCCGCGCAGCAGCGTCATCGCTGCATGGGTGTGGGTGTTGTAGAAGGGAAGCGTCACGGCGAGGTGTCCGGCACCGTCAATGACCTTTTCCGCTTCGGTATGCGTTCCTTCCGGGGTGATCGAAACGATCTTGTTTCCATCAACGGCGATATTGCAGATCCTGTTGTCGAGAACGACGTTTTTCAAGAGCAGACGGTTCATTTTAAAAACTCCTCCAGAGTTTCGCGGTCGCTGAAATGTTTTCTGACGCCGCAGATCTCCTGATAATTTTCATGTCCTTTGCCCGCGACGATCACGACATCGCCCTGCCGGGCATTCTGAACGGCAAAACGGATCGCTTCGCGGCGGTCAGCAATGACCTTGTACGGCGTTCCCGCCGGGATCCCGGCGACGATCCCGGCGATGATCGCTTCGGGATCTTCCGAACGCGGATTATCCGAGGTGACGATCAGAAAGTCGGCGCCCTGTGCCGCCGCTTTGCCCATGCGCGGACGCTTGGTGCGGTCGCGGTCGCCGCCGGCGCCGAAAACGATGGTCAGTTTCCCCCCGACGCCCGGACGCACCGCATTCAGCACGTTGGTCAGTGCGTCATCGGTGTGGGCATAGTCGACGAAGAACGCCGCCTGACTCCGGGAGTTCACCCGCTCCAGTCTGCCCGGGACCTGTTCCGGCGCAGCGAGCGCGGAGACCACGGTTTCCGGCTTCACTCCGGCGCTCAGGACCGCCAGTGCGGCGCCCGTGATGTTGTGGATATTGTAGAGCCCGAAGAGGGGGGAGCGGATCTCAAGATCATACGCTCCTTTGAGTGAAAAATAGACTCCTTCCGCCGTCAGGTGAGGATCGGTGATGTGGCACATGGCGCTTTCATCTTCGCCGAAGGTGATCTTGCGGCACGAAAGCTCCGACGCAAGCTGCTTGCCCCACGGATCGTCGATGTTGATGACGGCGCATCCTTCAGGCGCAAGAAGCTCGGTGAAGAAGAGCTTTTTCGCCTGAAAGTAGTGCTCCATGTCGCCGTGATAGTCGAGATGGTCGCCCGTCAGATTGGTGAAGACCGCCGCCTGAAATTTCACCCCGGCAGTTCGCTTCTGGTCCAGCGCGTGGCTGGAGAGCTCCATGGCGAGAAATTTTCCCCCTTCAGAACGCACCTGTCCGGCCAGCCGGAAAAAAGTTCTGGAGTCCGGGGTGGTGCAGTTGGAATCCTGTCTGGATTTCGGGGTCCGTACCTCCACGGTGGAGAGAAGCCCCCCCGCTGCCCGGGTCCCTGCCAGAGCGGCCATAAGATAAGCCGTGGTGGTTTTCCCGTTGGTCCCCGTGACCCCCAGCATGCAGAGGTCCCGGTCGGGGCATCCTGCAAATTCCCGGGCGATCAATGCATAAGTTCCCCGGGGATCGCCGGTTTTCAATACCGGCCCCGGAAAGACCGCATCCGGCCGCGAAACGACTGCGGCCGCGGCACCCTTTTCCGCCGCCTGCGGCAAAAAAACATGGCCATCCGAGGAAACTCCCGGAATGGCCGCATACAATACCCCCGGCGTGACCTGCCTCGAATCGCAGACCACGTCAGAAAGTTCCAGATCCGGCAGACCGTCCGCCGGAACCAGTTCCGGGATACGCTCCAATAACTGCCGGATCCGCATATCGATCAGTCCTTTTTCAGCTCCGTTTGAAGTTCGGCATCCGCTTTCAGCACCGCATCGGCCTGCTCCTTCCGGAAGGCTTTCAGCGCCTCGCGGAGTTTGGCATCGCCCAAGGCCAGAATGCTGATGGCGTAGAGGGCGGCATTCTTGCCGCCGGCTTTGCCCGCCGTCACCGTTGCCACCGGGATCCCCGGCGGCATCTGGACGAAGCTCAGAAGCGAATCCAGCGCGTTGAAGGGTTCCGAAGCCACCGGAATACCGATGACCGGCAGCACCGTGTGGGCGGCAAAGACTCCGCCCAGATGAGCCGCCATGCCGGCCGCGCAGATGATGACCTTGTATCCGGCAGCTTCGGCGCCGGAAGCGAATTCCGCCGCTTCCACCGGGGTGCGGTGGGCGGAAAGAACCCGGGCCGTGTAGCTGACCCCGAAGCGGTCCAGCATCTTGAAGGCCCCTTCCAGAATGGGGAGGTCACTCCTGCTCCCCATGATCACGGCGACCGAAGCACTCACTTGGACGCCTCTTCTGCCGCCGTCCCGGCAGCCTTGACCTCGGCGGCTTCCGGAGAAGCGGCCGCATCCGGATCCTCATCGCCGAAATAGTAGGTCAGCAGCCCCTCGGCGATCTCCAGAAGCGCAATATCCAGCACGTTTTCATCCTGACACTTGATCATGGGGCGGGCGCCGGTAGCCAGCTGTCGGGCGCGCTTAGCCGCCACTACGGACAGGATCTGGACATCCGGAATTGCCTGTTTTGCACGGTACAGATAATCGTTGTTCATAGGTGTTAAACTCCTCAGTAATCCATTATCTCATGTTTTTTCTCAATCAGCTGCATATCGCCGGAAAGCACTTTGGTCCGGCGTTTGGCAACTTCCACCACGCCGTCCAGAATATAGCGCTCGGCAATGGGCATCCTGGCTTCGTCCCGGGATGCATTGCGGAGCATCAGAAGCCCGACATAGACCATGGTGGTCATTTCCACCAGGTCCCGGGCCCGGAGGTCGTGATAGCTGGAATCCCGCTTTGCATTGATGTACGCCACCGATTCGTTCAGCGCTTCCCGCATGGACTTGAGCATCCCGGCAAGTTCCGCCGCACGCCTGTTGTATCCGATGGCAAAGAGAGCGTCCATCTCTTTATTGAGGTGCCCCTGCAGAACGCCGCCGATGGCGGCTACGACCTGCAGCTGGGTGGTGCCTTCGTAAATATTGGTGATACGGGCATCCCGGTAGAACCGCTCCGCATCGAAGTCGTGCATGTAACCGGTGCCGCCGTGGATCTGGATGGCATCGTAGGCGATCTGATTGGCGGACTCCGTGGCCAGAGCCTTGCACATGGGGGTCAGTGTGGAGGCCACATTGTTCCAGTATTTCTGCTGGTCACGGACCGCTTCGCCCCGTTCCGCCGCCGCCGTGTAGCCGTCCCGCAGATCCACCGCACGGGTTGTTTCGTACAGGAGAGTCCGGGCCGCCGTCAGTTTGACCTTCATGTTGGAGAGCATCTCATACACGGCCGGAAAGTTGTCGATGGATTTTTTGAACTGCTCCCGTTCGGCGGCGTACTGACGGGCCGCCCGGTAAGCGGCTTCGCCGATGCCTACAGCCTGGGCGCTGATGGCCACCCGGGCGCCGTTCATCAGACTCATCACATACTTGATGAGGCCGAACTTGCGCTTGCCGCAGAGCTGGGCTGGGACATCGTTGAACTGGAGTTCGCAGGTGGCCACCCCGTGGATCCCCAGCTTGTGTTCGATCCGGCGGACAACCAGCTGCGGGCAGGCTTCGCAGATGAACATGGAGAGACCACGGGCGTCCGCGGTCCCCTCCTCGGAACGGGCCAGCACCAGATGCACCTTGGCGCAGCCGTTGGTGATGAAGCGCTTCATTCCGTTCAGATACCACTGTCCATTGGCGTCCTGATAAGCCCGCAGACGGACGCCGGGAAGGTCGGAACCGTAATCCGGCTCGGTCAGGTCCATGGCACCGTCGTATTCTCCGGAAGCGAAGCCGGGCAGATACTTTGCCTTCTGCTCGTCACTGCCGAAATTGCAGATGGTTTCGGCGATATCCTGCAGCCCGAAGAGGTTCTGGAGCGATGCATCGGCGCGGGAGACCATTTCGGTCATCATGGTGTAGATGGTCACCGGAAAATTCAGTCCGCCGTACTGATAGGGGAGCATGACACCGGAGACCTCGGCTTTGGCGAGGTCGGCGACATTCTGGACCGTCAACGGGTGATAGGTCACATGGTTGTTTTCGAAATGAGGGCCCTCCTCATCCACCTGACGGCTGCGGGGAGCGATGCGGTCGGCGCAGATGCCGCCCACCACATCCAGCACGCGCCTGAAATTGTCCAGCGCATCCGCAGGATCGGCCGGAGCATAGTCTACCGTTTCGGCAAATCTGAAATTTTCCTCGCGCAGCGCCACGGTGTCCCGGAGATCCAGGTTCCCCAGCGTAAACATGAGGTCGCGATTGTCCTGAAAAAAGTTCGCCATCGGAAGATCCTCCTTTTACGCCTTGGCTTTGAATGCTTTGATCATCTGGGGAATCACCGTATTCAGGTCCCCGCAGATGGCATAGTGTGCAATGGAGAAGATGGGGGCCCCCGGATCATTGTTGATGGCAATGATCTTCTTGGATTCCTTCATCCCCGCCGCGTGCTGAATGGCCCCGGAGATCCCGCAGGCGATGTAAAGCCGGGGACGGACGGTCACGCCGGTCTGCCCCACCTGCCGGGCATGTTCCACCCAGCCGGCATCTACGGCCGCACGGGAGGCGGCCACTTCGCCGCCCAAGGCATCCGCCAGATCCTGAATCAGCCTGAAATTCTCTTTGGACCCCACGCCGTAGCCTCCGGCTACAATGATCTGGGCACCCTTGAGGTCCACTTCCTGATCGGCCCGGACCCGCTCGATGACGCTGACGGCCGTTTCGAAATCGGTGAGCTTCGGAGCGACCTTGACGATCTCCGCTTTGCGGGCGGGGTCCGGGGCGCTCATCTTCATGACACCCTCCCGGACGGTGACCATCTGGGGATCGTCCCAGGTGTTGACGATGGTTGCGATGATGTTGCCGCCGAAGGCCGGACGGATTTGCATAAGCTTGTCTTTGTAACTCTTGTTGTTGACTTTGTCGTCGAAATCATCGATCTTGAGATCGGTGCAGTCGGCGGTAAGGCCGCAGCGCTTTTCCGAGGCGATCCGGGGCGCCAGCTCCCGGCCCTTCAGCGTGGCGCCGAACATCATGATATTCGGGCGGTGCTCCAGGATCATGTCGGTGATGACCCGGGCGAATGGAAGGGCCGTAAAAGGTTCCAGCCGGGGATCCTCGATAAGATAGACCGTGTCGCAGCCGTAGCCTGCCAGCTTTCCGCAGAGGGATTCAACCTTGTCGCCGAGGAGCAGAGCCTCGACTTTGACGCCCAGACGGTCGGCCAGATCTCTGGCCTTGCAGACCAGTTCCAGACTCACATCGGCGATTTTGCCGCCTTCCTGCTCAATATAAACCCAGACATTTCCCATGGCATCACCCAAGAGTATGATCGGCGATCAGTTCGTGGATCAGCTGACCCACACCGTCGGCGGTCGGTTCGATCTTTTTGGCATCACCGGCAGTGAGTACCACGCTCATGACCTGCTTGACCTTGGTGGGGGACCCGGCCAGTCCGGTGCGCCCCAGATCCGCTCCCGCATCAAGTGCGCTCCACTCGGTGATCAGGAGTCCCTGCTTCTGCAGCCGGGCCGCTTCCGCCTTTACGGCGGCGGGATCGGCATCCTTGCCGCCCAGCGCGGCACGGACCTCCGAAAGAGTTCTGGCCCGTTTGTATTTCATGATCCGGCGGGCCGCCATGGGCCGGGGATCGTTGCCGTCCACCACGGTAAGCAGGGAGGGGAGGGGAGACTGGAGAACTTCGTAGCCGCCCTGGATCCGCCGGCGGGCCACCACATGACTTGCGGTCATGGCCAGGACCTCTTCGGTATAGCAGATCTGGGGGACATGAAGTTTTTCCGCCAGCTGGGGACCCACCTGGGCGGTGTCCCCGTCAATGGCCTGCCGTCCGCAGAGTACCAGCGCCACATCCGGAACCTTGTTTGCACAGCAGCTCAAAGCGTAACTGGTCGCCAGGGTATCCGCTCCGGCAAATGCACGGTCCGTCAGAAGGATCCCTTCGTCCGCACCGCGGCAGAGGCAGTCCCGCAGAATTTCCGCCGCCTTCGGGGGGCCCATGGTGGCCACCGTGACATGGAGTCCGAACCGGTCCTTCAGCTGAAGTGCCAGTTCCAAAGCATTCAGGTCTTCCGGATTGAAGATCGCCGGAAGGGCGGAGCGGTTGACGGTACCCTCCGGCGTCATCGCGTCGCCGGTGATATTCTGGGTATCCGGAACCTGTTTCACGAAAACGAGTACGGTCCGACTCACAGTTTCGTCTCCCTTGTATTGGTTGCATTGCATCACAAAAGACCCATACGGGCCATTAAAATAATATACACCGTTTTTCGCAAAATGCCAATTTATTTTCGGGTGGGAGATCACCTGCGGCGCCGGAGGCGGTAATAGTGGCTCGTGAGCATGTCTTCCGGAAGGTTTTCCCCGTGGGTGCCCTGATCTTCCGCCGCCGGGTGCTGTCCGTGGTCGGGGACGAAAGCCAGCAACCGGTTGAAGCAGCTCCATACGGCATCTGCACAGTCGGCAAGCCGGGCAAAACGCTCAGCGGCCAGTTCCAGCTGTTTCATTGATTCCCCGGAAAAGATCCCGGTGTGATGGGCTGTTTCGTCATATCCGGTCATATAGGATACAACCAGATCGTAATCGCACTCTTTCAGGAGTTTCAGCGTCCACCGGTGGACATCTTCATCGTTCCGGAACGAAAAGTAGTCTATCGCTCTCCGGCGGAAAATGGTGTCGATACTGCAGCCGTTCACTGACAGAATCGTGACTTTTTTTCCGGCTTCGGCGAAAACGTCGAACAGGGTCTCCACCCTCAGAACCGGTTTTTCGTACTTCTGAATGCCGTGAACGGCCGGAGACGTGCCGGAGAAGATGCTGCCGTAGCAGACCGGGGTGACACTGGGCATGACGGAGGTGCTTCTGATCCGCATGCCTGCAATTTTTTCGATTTTTTCAAACACGTCCGGCCGGCGGTCCCGCTGGTGATCGGCGCAGGCGTCCGGGCAGAAGAGCAGAACTTTTTCAGCCAGACCCGCTCCTCCGAAGAGCTTTTCCCCGTGATCGACCACCGATGCTATGGCGGATGCCCCGCACTCTTCCGGCAGACGGACTCCGCAAAGTTCACAGACGGTGGGGGTCAGGTCCGCAATGGAGTGATCCCTGCCGTACTGATCCATGTATTTCCTGAGTTCCGCACGTGCAATGTCATTCATGCTTCCGGCCCTTTCTCCCGGTCTTTCCAGTAATTTACTGCGGTTCTCTTTTTTTTCCACCGGGGTATGGGGAAAAATCTTGTAAAACATGTTTTCCGGTACTATAGTAATGCGATGCGGTTCAAAGAACGGAGGATTGTATGTTTCTGGGGATCGGGATGATGATCCTGACGGGGCTTTCCTGGATCATCACCGGCATCGTTATGGGACGGGCTCCCAAAGAAAACATCATCGTGGATTCCCTTATTTTCATGGGCGCGTGTTTTTCCGTGGCGGTGGGGACGGCGACAGGGTGTTTCTCGGGATTTCCCGCCTGGAGCGGCATGCTGCCGGTCATCGCTGGCTGCATGTTTCTGGGCGGGATCTTCTGCGGCTTTCAGCTTTTTTTCATGTCAAGAGCCATGCAGATCGGGCCCAACGGGGTGGTCTGGAGTCTGGTGCAGTCCGCATTTGCCGCACCCTTTCTGGTTGGCGTGATATGTTTCCGCACACCGGCTTCCCTGTGGCGCTGGCTTGGATTCGGTGCGGCGGTAATGTCGGTCCTGCTGATCGGCTTCCTGAAATCATCGGGAAAGAGCCGGTATGGAAACTGGAAAACAACGGCATTCCTTTCTTTTGTCATGACGGCCATTTTGCAGGTGTTGTGCAATATGCCCAGTTATTTTCCGGAGTCCGGGTCGGTATCCAGTGTATGGCGCAGCACTTTCTGTGCGGGCGGAACGGCGGCCGGGATCTTCTTTTTTTACGCTTTCCGCTGCCGGCTCTCCGATTTCCGGCGGAATCTGGCAACGACGCTCCGGCGGAAAAAAGCGTGGCAGCTGTGTCTGCTGATGCAGAGTTTTTCACTGGGAAGCTCGTATCTTCTGCTGTATCCGGGCATGGATCTCCTTGCGGATGCCGGTGCCGGGGCCATTGCCTATCCCCTGATGGTGGGATCATGTCTGATCGGCTTTGAAGTTTACAGTGTTGCCGTTCTCCGGGAGACCCGGTCTTTTCTGCAGTGGCTGATGCTTCTTCTGTGCCTGAGCGGAGTTGTCCTGCTGATCTTTTAAACCGTCCCGGGGTTTTGCTTTTCTTTGTGGGCGGGGGGCAGAAAATCCGGGCAGTCTCCCATGGGATCCACGGCTCTGCCGTGCCGGTCGCAGCGGGAGAGAAAGGGGTGATGGATATAGTGCCGGCAGTCCCGGCAGAAGCGCCGCATACCGTCGTCCTCCAGACGCAGGGGGGCATCCTGTTTCACCCCCAGCATGGCCGCCAGCGGGTCCGGTTTGGTTTTTTCCTCCGGTGCTGCCGGTGTCACCGGGGCGATCTCCGCGCCGCAGAGCATGCAGCAAAGAACCTCGCCGGTACAGCGGAAGCCGTCCATTTTCCGGCGGAGTTTCAGGATGGAGTCTTCGCCGCACCCGGGACACTTGAAAGGATCGCCGTTCTTCATTTCACACTTCTATAAAGTCAAATTTTGCGACGTCCACCAGCCCTTTGTCGGTCAGTTTCAGGTGAGGGATCACCGGGAGCGGGAGAAAGGCCAGCTGCAGAAAGGGATCCGCAACTTTGCACCCCAGCTGCGGCAGAACGGCATACAGGTTTTTCAGTTCAGCGGCGAGTTCCGGAAAGTTTTTCTCCGACATCAGCCCTCCGATGGGGAATTCCACTTTGGCCAGAATTTTTCCATCGGCGGCAGCGGCATAACCTCCTCCGCACCCGATCAGGGTGTTGACGGCCAGCATGATGTCCTCATCATTGCGCCCGGTAACGCAGAGGTTGTGGCTGTCGTGACCCACACTGGAGGCAATGGCACCGCGCTGCAGGCCAAACCCCTGGACAAACCCCCTGCCGATATTGCCGTTTCTTCCGTGACGTTCCAGCACGAAGAGTTTCAGAATATCCCGCGTCGTATCCGGTTCTTTGAAGCCCTTTTCATTCAGAGACAGTTCCGCATCCACCCGGTCGGTGATCAGGGAATCCCGGATGATGCGGATGACCGGCGTCATGGTTTTCCGGGATGGGATCTGCAGGTCCTGCAGAGTGACTTTTTTCCGGCGGATGGAATTCCGGGCAAAAGCCGTATCCGGCATATCTGCAAGATCCGGCAGTTCGTCTGCGAAAATCCCCCGCTTGAGGACTCTCCGGACTTTGCAGGTCCGGATATCGTCCAGGATCACAACATCGGCGATCTTGCCGGGGGCCAACATGCCCCGGTCGTGCATCCGGAACATCTTTGCTGCGGAATATGAGGCAGCCCGGTAGGCCAGTTCCGGCTCGGCGCCGCCGGCGATCAGTTCCCTGATCAGGGCATCAATGTCTCCTGACGACCGGATATCCAGAACATTCCGGTCATCCACGCAGAGTGCGAGAGAGTCCACATTTTTCCATGTCAGGATCGGTTCCAGATCCGGAAGGTTCTTTGCAGCGGAACCGGAACGGATCAGAATATTCATGCCTTTCCGGAGTTTTTCCATGGCTTCCGGCGGAAAACTGCATTCGTGGTCGTTGGCGATCCCGCAGGCAATGTAGGCATTCAGATCTTTTCCGGAGAGCAGAGGGGCGTGACCGTCGATCACCTGTCCCTGAAACGCTTTCACCTTGGCAAGAACACCGGGATCCTCCGACAGAAGGCCCGGAAAATTCATCACTTCCGCCAGATCTCCGGCACAGGAGTGCCCGGCAAATTCCAGCAGATCCGCAGCAGAAAGTTCCCCTCCTGCGGTTTCCAGCGTGGTTGCCGGAACGCAGCTGCTCAGCTGGATTTGAAGATCCATCCTGAGGCAACTGGCGCAATCCAGAAAATAACGGATGGCCGCTTTGCCGCATACGTTGGCCAGTTCGTGGGGATCACACACTGCTGTGGTGGTCCCCCGGGGCAGCACGGCTTTTTCATAAGCCGCCGGCAATGCGTGGCAGGACTCCACATGAACGTGGGTGTTGATGAATCCGGGCACAGCAAAGAGCCCGGTGCAGTCTTCTTCCCGCCGGCCGTGATAACGCTCTTCCCCTGCTCCGATGATGATCCCGTCCGCAACGGCCAGGTCTCCCGTGATCCACTCTCCGGTGGTGACGCAGAGCATGGTGATGTTTTTCAGCACCAGATCGGCAGGAACTGTTCCCCTGCCCGTCCGGATAAGAGTCTGCAGATCATTATTCATGGCAGTTTTTCCTGTACCGGCCCCTGATCCGCCGGGAGAATCATGTTGAGCATTTTTTCAGTGGCAACAATGGCGGCGGCCAGCTGGTCGCATTCCACGCCGCTGGTGACTACGATTCTGCCGTCCACCGCCCAGGTGATGGAGGTTTCCACCAGAGCATCGGTCTTGCCTCCGGGTGGAATGCGGACTTTATAGTCCATCAGTCTGGGATTGGCCAGTTTGAGTTTACGCAGAATTTTGCGGATGGCTTTCATGAAGGCATCGAAGCCGCCGTCCCCGGAGGCGGATTCCTCAATGGTTTTCCCGTCAAATGATACCGTTACGAGGGCCTTCGGCGGTTTGTGACAGCGGGACTCCACCCGGTAATCCGTCACCTGCAGCCGGGTTCCTACGGGCCGGTTCAGGACATCGGCGATGATAAACGGCAGATCCGCAGCGTCGATCTGTTTTTTGCGGTCTCCCAGACGGATCACCGTCTGCAGGACTTTTTCCCGGACTTCCGGGTCCAGTTCCAGCCCCAGCTCATCCAGATTGCACTCGATGGAGGCTTTGCCGGCAAGTTTGCCCAGCGCATACTGCCGGGCGCAGCCGAAACGCTCCGGGACCAGCGCACTGCAGTAGAGTTCTCCCTTTTTGTCCCCGTCGGCATGGACACCGCAGGTCTGGGTAAAGACCGATTCCCCGGTGATGGGCATGTTCCATGAACAGCGCTTGCCGGAGACCGACTGGATCATTTCTGCGGCCCGGACCAGCATTTTTTCGTGGATCCGGGTACGGCGCTCCGTCAGGTCGTGGGTGGCGACCACCAGTTGCGCCAGCGGCTGATTGCCGGCCCGTTCCCCAAGTCCGTTAACGGTGGTGTGCACGCCGGAGATCCCGGCCCGGACCGCCGCCAGACTGTTGGCTGTGGCCAGTCCGTAATCATTGTGGGCGTGGAAATCAAAACGCAGGTCCGGGAAAGCGTAGTACATCCAGTCCAGATCCCGGGTGACCTCTTCCGGGGTCAGGATTCCCAGGGTATCCGCCAGCATGATCCGCCGGACCGGAAGCTGTGCAGCGGTCCGGACCATGTCGAAAACGTAGTCCGGAGAGTCTTTCATTCCGTTGGACCAGTCCTCGAGGTAGAGATTGACCGAGATTCCCAGTTTTTCCGCCAGTTCGATTTCCCGGGCGACCTCATCCATGTGCTGTCTTGGTGTTTTTTTGAGCTGGACCCGGCAGTGATGTTCGGAGCCTTTGCCCAGCAGATTGACACACTTCCCGCCGATGTTGTGGATCCAGTTGACCGACTTTCCCCGGTCGATGAAACCCAGAAGTTCCACCGCATCCAGTTCTCCCCGGGCATCGGCCCAGCGGATGATGGCTTTTGCCCCGTCGTTTTCCCCATCGGAAACCCGGGCGGATCCCACCTCAATACGGTCCACCCGGAGCTGGCCCAGGAGCATCCTGGCAATCTGCAGTTTTTCGGGCGGCGTAAAAGCTACGCCGGGGGTCTGTTCCCCATCCCGGAGGGTGGTGTCCAGAACTTCCAGCATCTGGTGATGGCGATGGGTTGTTTTATTCATAACTTATTTCAGCATTTCCAGCATGAACTGCATGGTGATCTCACTGCTCCGAAATGATTTTGTTGCAGGCGGCAACGTAGGTGGACGCGGGAGAGACGGTATCCCTCAAGCAGGTTTCCGGATCCGGCCCCTCAAGATTCAGGAGCGATTTATCCAGGAAAACACCAAAACCATGCGGTTTCGGCCTGATACCCCGGTGCTCCGGAAATTCCGGGAGTTTCCTATCGACTGACATCTTCCAGTCCCCTGTATTGTTCTGACGTCATGAAATATATGTTAATATAGCAGTCCGGGACTTTTTTGCAAGCAATCCGCCGCGTTCCGGCTTGACATTGTGCATATTGATGTTATTGTAGATTCAGGTCAATCACTGTTTCAACTTTACATTAATGAAGGTACGATGATGAATATTTCCAGAAGCTTTTCCGTCTTTTTTCTCTCTGCGGCCGCCGGGATCCTGTTGGCAGGGTGCTGCTGTCATCGCGCCGCAAATGCACTTCCTCCGGACAATGACCCTCAACTTACGCTGGAGCGGTACTGCAGGGCGATCCGTCAAAAGACCTCTTTTTGTCCCAAAGTCGTGATCGTTTTGGGTTCCGGCCTGGAGAATGTGGCGGAGATCGTCAAAGCTGAACAGGTCATTCCATTCGGCGTTCTCCCCGGATTTCCGGTCACAACCGTGAAGGGACACCCGGGCAGGATCATTTTAGGCACCATCGGAGATGTGCCGGTAGCGGTCCTGCAGGGGCGGCTGCACTATTACGAGGGGTATCGTCCTGAGGAGATCGCTCTTCCGGTCCGGCTGATGCGCAAACTCGGGGGGGAGATCCTGATCCTCACCAATGCCGCCGGCGGCATGCAGCCGGGCATGGCACCGGGGGACCTGATGCTGATCGACGACCATATTTCCACACTGATGCCATCGCCGCTGCGCGGGAAAAATCTGGAGGAACTCGGCCCCCGTTTCCCGGATATGTCGGAGGTTTACGATCCGGAACTCAAAAAGATCCTTCTGGATGCTGCCGCCCGGGAGAATATCTCCATGAAGCGGGGTATCTTCATCCAGGCACCCGGTCCGGCGTTTGAGACACCAGCCGAGATCCGGATGCTGCGGAATATGGGCGGTGATTCCGTGGCCATGTCCACTGCCACGGAAGCCCAGGCGGCCGTACACTGCGGCATGCGGGTCTGCGGGATCTCCACGATCTCCAATCTGGTCGGCGGGCTTACGGAGCAGAAGCTCTCCCATGAGGAAGTCTTTACGGCCGGAAAAAAGACCGGCGAAAAGCTGAAGGCCATTTTCCGCACCGCCATTCCAAAAATGAAATGACCGGGCCCTTTTCCATCCCGGGGCTTTGAAACACGCTTTACAGTTCGATGACTTTGCCGTCAAAGCCCACTTCAATTCCGTAAGAAGCGAAAAATCCTTCCAGATTTGCCTGCAGGCTGTTGCCGTTATGGCTGAAGTGATTGGCCACCGCAAGCCCGTTCGGTTTCAACATGCCGCGCTTCAGGAGTTCATCCCGGAATTTCACCCCGGTGCGGCAGCCCATGTGGCCCCCCTTCCAGCCGGCATCCGGATTGACCGTGCCGCAGGTGCCGTCAAAAATGACCGCATCCGCCGTGTGCCCCTCCATGACCCGCCACGCGGCATCCTGCCAGAATCCGGTATCGTGGGCGATGAGAACGGATTTTCCGCCACGGGTAATGAGGTAGTTCAGACTGTTCACTGCACTGTGATTGGCCGGGATCGCCAGGACGGTCATGCCGTCCCCGGCATCAAGGGCATCTCCCGGCTGCATGGTGTGAAACACGGTGTTTTCCCACCTGGAGGGATCGTCCGCCCCGATGGCAGCCATTACATCCACTCCCCGCTGCTGCACTTCCGGCGTACCGTAGAGGTCCAGAGGAAGCACGTCCCGGGCATATCCCCGGTGCCGCCATGAAAGCTCCACCGGGTTGAAATGGTCCTCATGCTGATGGGTGTGGAAGAGCCGTTTGATCTTCTCGCAATCAACGCCGAACTCCTGCATCTGCCAGAAGGCGTCCGGGCCGAAATCCACCAGGGTATCCTCGTCAATTTTATAACAGGTCCGGCGGCGGATGTCTTTGCCTCCATTGGCCGCCGCTTTCCGGCAGCATTCGCAGCGGCACCACAAAGACGGCACCGCTTCCGCTGCCGCCGAACCCATGAAAACAATACGCATGGCGAACTTCTCCCGCTCCTTATTTTTCCTGCCGGGCCATTTCCCGGAGCGCGGCCCGGCGGATCTTGCCGCTGGGGGTCTTCGGCATCTCCAGGACAAATTCGATCTGCCGGGGATATTTGTAGGGAGCCGTATTGGCCTTCACATAATTCTGGATCTCCTTGCGGAGGGCATCGTTTCCTTCGGTCCCTGCGGTCAGGACCACATAGGCCTTGACGATCTGACCCCGCACGGGGTCCGGGGCACCCACCACCGCGCATTCCAGCACATACGGAAGCTCCATCATCACGCTTTCCACCTCAAAGGGGCCGATCCGGTAGCCTGAGGACTTGATGAGGTCGTCGCAGCGGCCCACATACCAGAAATAGCCGTCTTCATCTTTCCACGCCGTGTCGCCGGTGTGGAAAAATCCGTCGTGCCAGCTGGCCTGAGTCTGTTCCGGCATCCGGAAGTATTCCAGAAAGAGTCCGGGCAGTTCTTTCTGCTCGGCCCGGACGCAGATCTCGCCGACTTCGCCGGTCTGGACCTCTTCGCCGTCCGGATTCAGGAGTACGATGTTGTACGGCGGCGCCGGTTTCCCCATGGACCCGGGCTTTGGCGTCATGCCGATGAGGTTTCCGAGGAGCAGGGTGCTTTCCGTCTGGCCGAATCCTTCCATAATGTTCAGTCCGGTGGCTTTCTTGAAAATATTGAAGACTTCCGGATTCAGCGCTTCGCCGGCAGTCGCCGCCGCCTGAAGATTGGAGAGATCGTATTTGCTCAGATCCTCCCGGATGAAGAACCGGTACATGGTAGGCGGCGCACAGAAGGTCGTCACCTGATTGTCGTGGATCATGGGCAGGAGATCCGCCGCGTCAAATCGGTCGAAATCGTAAACGAAGACCGCACTTTCGCAGAGCCACTGGCCGTAGATCTTTCCCCACAGGGCCTTGCCCCAGCCGGTGTCGGATATGGTAAAGTGCAGGCCGTCCGGCGATACGCCGTGCCAGTACTTCGCGGTGATGTAGTGTCCGAGGGGATATTTGTAGTTGTGCTCGGCGATCTTCGGATAGCCGGTGGTGCCGGAGGTGAAGAACATGAGCATCGGGTCACTTCCGCAGGGCGAATCCTCTGTCCTGTAGAAATGGGCGCTGAACATGGACATCTCCTCGTCCAGGCTGTGCCAGCCGAGGCGCATGTCATTGACAAGGATCTTTATGAGCTCGATTCCTGTGTTCTTCTCCGCCTCATAAACATGCTCCGGAACGTTATCATCGGAAGTGCAGATGACGGCCTTAACTCCCGCTGCCTTAAAGCGGTACTCGAAATCGTGGGTCTGAAGCTGGTTCGTAGCGGGGATCGCTACAGCGCCCAGCTTGTGAAGGCCCAGGATCGCAAACCAGAACTGGTAGTGGCGCTTCAGGACGAGCATCACCCGGTCGCCGCGGCCGATGCCGAGGGACTTGAAGAAATTCGCGCACTGACCGGAATAGCGCTTCATATCCCGGAAGGTGAATCTCCTCTCCTCGTGGTGCTTGTCCACATGGATCATCGCGAGCTTATCGGGTGAGCGCTCGGCGATCTTATCCACTATATCGAAAGCGAAGTTGAATTTCTCCTCATCCTTAAAGCTGATCTTCTGAAGCTCACCGTTCTCGTCCTCCTCCGTGGTGATAAAGCGGGAGGCGATAAGGCTTTCGGGCTTCACATCGTAGGAAGGGAGAAGGGTATTCCTGAATATCTTAGTGTCTTCCTTCTCGCCGGGCAGGATCACCGCCACAAACAGGCAGTCCCTGCCGTCCACGGCGATCATTCCGTGAGGAGTGGAGCTGTTATAGTAGATGCTGTCGCCCTCGGAGAGGTATTCAACATTATCGCCGACCTGGATCTTCAGGTGGCCTTCCACAATGAAGTCGAACTCCTGACCGGAGTGAGTCACCTGGTGGATGGGCTTTTTCTGAAGCTCCTCGTCGAATTCGTATCTGACCCAGTAGGGCTCGGCGATCTTTTTCTGGAACAGAGGCGCCATATCCATGATCTCAATGCCGTCTTCCTTGGCGGTGCGGAGACCCTGTCCCTTTCTGGTAACTGTATATGAAGAAAGCCGCGCGCTGCGGCCTTCCAGAAGGTCGGTGATGCCGACATTGAAGGCCTGGGAGCATTTATGGATAAAGGTAAACGGGAAATCCAGGGCACCTGTCTCGTACTCCTCGTACTGCTCTACGGTGACCTCAGTCTTCTCCGCCATCTCCTCCGTGGAGAAGCCGAAGATATCACGCATCTCTCTAATTCGAAGGGCGATCTCCTTCAGTTCATTGTTTGCGGTCATTGCCATTTATCTGCTTCTCCTTTCATAGATTTACCGAAATTGCCATTATCCCGATATAGTATTCGATTATATTATCAAATTCCATTTTTTCAGTCAACTTATTTAATAAACAAAAAGAAAGACGATTTTTCACTTTTTCACGTCACTTTGGTGAAGTGGGAGCAAGCTCCCATCGTGCAAATGGCTTTCGACCCTGGTATCATATCAGATATTGAATATAACCAAGCAGAAAATGATTACGCATCTGCCTTTTCCTGATCCTTTTTCTGTGGTAAAATATTGGCAGTTTATTTTTTTATGAAAGGGAGGAAGGATCAATGATCAAGATCTTAAAGAGATTGAATCGAACCGAAATCACACTGATCCTCATGAGTATCGCCCTTGTAGTGGTCCAGGTCTGGCTGGACCTGAAGATCCCAAGTTACATGTCGACGATCACTCAGCTGGTAATTACCGAAGGCAGTCAGATGAACGAGATCTGGCAGGCCGGAGGCATGATGCTCACCTGCGCACTTTTAAGTATGCTGGCAACCTTCTGTTCCGGCTTCGTAAGTGCCAGACTTTCCGCCACCTATTCGCGTCATATGCGCGGAGATATCTTTAATAAGGTCATGACCTTCTCCTCGGAGGAGATCGACCGCTTCTCCACCGCATCCCTGATCACCCGTTCCACGAACGATGTGGCGCAGATCCAGAACTTCGTATCGGGCGGTTTCACAATGATCGTCCGTACCCCCATCACCGTGACCATCGCCCTGATGAAGATCTCCGGCAAGCACTGGCAGTGGACAGTTCTCACCAGCATCGCCGTCGCCATCGTCATGGCGATCGTCATCTACGTGATCCTCGTGGCACAGCCGAAGTTCAGGAAAATGCAGGCCCTCACAGATGACCTTAACAGAGTGACCCGTGAAAACCTGACCGGTATCAGAGTCATCCGCGCCTACAACGCAGAGCCCTACCAGCAGCAGAAATTCTCAGACAGCAATAACATACTGACCGATAACCACCGCTCCGCCCAGAGAAACATGTCAGTCATGCACCCGGTCATGAGATTCGTCAATAACGGTCTCAATATCGGAATTTACTGCATCGGAGCGTTTATCATTGCCCGGACCATCGGCACGGACGAAAGCATCACCACTTTCTCCGACATGGTGGTCTTCAGCAACTACGCATCCCGCATCCTGTTCTCCTTCATGAGCCTCAGAATGATCTTCAACCAGCTGCCCAGAGTCACTGTCTGTGCCCAGCGTATCAATGAGATCCTCGACGCGAAGCTTCATGTGGAGGACAGCACTGCCACCGACGGCGAGAAGAACCGGAAGGGCGAGCTGGAGTTCAGACACGTGAGCTTCCGCTATCCCGACGCCGAAGCCGATGTCATCCACGACATCAGCTTCACCGCGAAGAAGGGCGAGACCGTGGCTTTCATCGGTGCCACCGGTGCGGGAAAGACCTCTCTTGTGAATCTGGTGCCCCGCTTCTTCGATGCCACAGAGGGCGAAGTCATCCTCGACGGAAAGAATGTCAGGGAGTACTCCCTCAGAGCCCTCCACAAAAAGATCGGCTACGCTCCCCAGCGGGCGGTCCTCTTCACGGGCACCGTCCGGAGCAATGTCTCCTACGGCGAGAGTTCCCACCGCTACACGGATTCCGAGTCGTTCCTCGAGGTTAAAAAGGCCATTGATATCGCTCAGGCCACAAGCTTCGTGGAACGTATGGAAGACGGCTATGACGCTTTCATCGCCCGCGGCGGCATGAACGTGTCCGGCGGTCAGAAGCAGCGTCTTTCCATCGCCAGAGCGGTCTACAGAAAACCCGAGTTCTATATCTTCGACGATACCTTCTCCGCCCTTGACTACAAGACGGACCGCACGCTTCGGGCAGCTCTCCGCGAGCAGACCGCAGGCGTCACCACTCTTATCGTCGCGCAGCGTATCGGCACGATCCGGGATGCCGACCGGATCATTGTCCTCGACGAGGGCGAGGTCGTCGGCATGGGTACTCACTCCGAGCTTCTGAAGAACTGCTCGGTGTACCGCGAGATCGCTTACACGCAGATGTCGAAGGAGGAACTGGAAAATGGCTAAGAATGAATATACCTTTGGCAGTGCCAAAATGCAGAACAGCCGCGGAGGCGGCGGCGGGCGCGGCATGAGAGTTGCCGAGAAGCCCAAGGATATGAAGGGGACCATAAAGCTCCTCGTCAAATACCTGGCGAAATACCTGCCCGTCATGTGCATCTCCTTCGCCTGTGCCATGATCAGCGATCTGCTGACCCTTTTCGCTCCGAACCAGCTCAGTAAGATCACCGACGCCATCAAGGACGGCATGGGATCGGGCTCCGTCGATACCGATAAGATCGTCCGCCTGGCGGTCCTGATCCTCTGCTTCTACCTCTTCAGCGCGCTCCTCTCCTTTGTTCAGGAGTGGTTCATGATCAATGCCACCTCCGAGCTCGGACGTCAGATGCGCAATGACATCTCTCTCAAGCTGAACAGGGTCCCTCTCGGACGTTTCGACAGTTCCAGCTTCGGCGACCTTCTCTCCCGTGTGACCAATGACGTGGACACCATCAGCATGAGCCTCCGTCATTCCGCCACCGAGATCATCAGCGCAGCCACCACCTTCGTGGGCTGCACGATCCTCATGCTCCTCACGAACGTATGGCTTTCCCTGATCGCCATCGCCTGTGCCCTGGGCGGCTTCTTCACCATGAAAAAGATCATCAAGAAGAGCCAGCCCTTCTTCTCCGCCCGCCAGAGATATCTCGGCGAGATGAACGGTCACATCGAGGAGATCTATGCCGGCCACATTATCGTAAAGGCCTATAACGGCGAGGAGGATGCCACTCAGGAATTCAACCGTCTGAACCAGCTTCTCTACGAGAGCAACTGGAAGAGCCAGTTCCTTTCCGGTGTCATGCGCCCCATCATGGACCTTCTCGGAAACCTCGGCTACGTGGCAGTCTGTGTCACCGGCGCTTTCATGGTAATGAACGGAAAGATCACCTTCGGCGTGATCATTGCCTTCATCCTCTACGTAAAGATGTTCACCCAGCCCCTCGGCATGGTCGCTTCCGCCCTCACCCAGTTCCAGTCCGCCACGGCAGGCGCCGAGCGTATCTTCGCCTTCCTGGCCGAAGAGGAGCTCTCCGATGAGGAAGGAAAGCCTTCTCTCCTCAAGGATGTGAAGGGCGAGATCGAATTCGACCACGTCCGCTTCGGCTATGTCCCGGACCGCATTATCATAAACGACTTCTCGGCGAAGATCAGGCCCGGTCAGAAGGTCGCCATCGTAGGCCCCACCGGCGCCGGCAAGACCACTCTTGTGAATCTTCTGATGCGCTTCTATGAACTGAACTCCGGCTCCATCAAGATCGACGGGATCCCCACCGATTCCGTGCCGAGAGAGAACGTTCACGAGCAGTTCTGCATGGTCCTTCAGGACACCTGGCTCTTCGACGGAACCGTATTTGAGAATATCGCCTACAGCCGTCCCGATGTGAGCCGTGAACAGGTCATAGAGGCCTGTAAGGCAGTGGGTATGCACCGCTTCATCATGTCCCTTCCCAAGGGCTATGATACCCTGCTCTCCGACAGCACGAATCTCTCCGCCGGCCAGCGCCAGCTTCTCACCATCGCCCGCGCGATGATCGATGACGCGAAGCTTCTGATCCTCGACGAGGCTACTTCCTCCGTCGATACCCGTACGGAGCAGCTGGTCCAGAACGCCATGGATAAGCTCACCGAGGGCCGCACCTCCTTCACCATCGCTCACCGCCTGTCCACTATCCGCAATGCGGACATCATTCTGGTCATGCGTGACGGCGATATAGTGGAGACCGGTTCTCACGACGAGCTCCTCGAGAAGGGCGGCTTCTATGCCGACCTGTGGAACAGCCAGTTCGTCAATGCGGAAGCGATCTGATAATACCAGGGTCGAAAGCCATTCTCC
>DCGO01000025.1 GCA_002314605.1 Lentisphaeria bacterium UBA1776
GCCTTGCCCCAGCCGGTGTCGGAAATGGTGAGGTGCAGACCTCCCGGCTGAACATGCTGCCACCAGCGGGCCGTGATGATGTGCCCCAGGCTGTAGGTGTGGGCATGCTCCACCATCTTCGGGTATCCGGTGGTGCCGCTGCTGAAGAACATCACTGCAGGGTCCGTGGCCTTCAACCCTTCCGGACGGGCGAATACATCGCTGAAAGCTGCCTGTTCCCGGTCGAAATCGTGTTCTCCGGGGCCGGCGTGTCCCACCACGATCCGGAGTTTCATCTCCGGGCAGACGGCTTGAGCTTCCGCCACATGTCTGGGAATATTGTCGTCGTCCACATAGATTGCCGCCGAAATGCCGCCCTTCTGGAAGCGGTACTCGAAATCTTTGGTCTGCAGCTGGTTCGTGGCCGGCACCGCCACTGCGCCGATGCGGTGAAGGGCGGTCAGGATGAACCAGAACTGACAGCGCCGTTTCAGGACCAGCATGACCCGGTCGCCTTTTTTGATTCCCAGACTGGTCAGGTAATTGGCCGTCCGCCGGGATTCCGCCGCCATCTGGGCAAAGGTGAATTCCCGCTTGTTGTGGTTCTTGTCGATATGGAGCATGCACCGTTGGCCGGGGAGTTTCTCCGCCAGAGCGTCCAGACCGTCAAAGGCGAAGTTGTAATTCTCCGGGTAGTGGAACCGGACGGATTCGAGCTTTCCCTCCGCATCCAGTTTTTCATCTACGAAACGGTGATAGAAGACGGTGGGCGCCGCCGCCGATTCTCCGGTCACGGCGGCGTGGGGAATGATGGTCGGCTCTTCACCTTCTCCCCGAATGACCACCGCGAGAAATTCACAGGGTTCCTTGCCGATGGCGATCATCCCGTGGGGATGGGCGGAGTTGTACAGCACGCTGTCCCCGGGGTACATGTATTCGATTTTGTCATCGAACTGGACCTTCAGGACCCCCTTCAGGATGTAGTCGAATTCTTCCCCCGCATGGGTGGAGAGCCGGATCTCCTGATCCTCCGGCTGAGGCGGAGCCTTCACCAGAAAGGGGTCGGCACTCCGGTTCTTGAGGAGCGACGCCAGATGCAGATACTCGAATCCGGCACGGCGCTTGATGGGCATGCCGCCGCCGGAGTGGTTCAGGTGATAGTTGGAGAGTTTCGGAGTCTCCCCCGTCACCAATGCACTCATATCCACCCGGAAGCGCTCCGCACAGCGGTAGAGGAAGGTAAAGGAAAAGTCAACCTGACCTGCCTCATGATTCAGGTAGTCCTCTTCGGTCACGCCCGTAATTCGGGCCATCTCCGGAACGGAAATTTCCAGAATGGTCCGCAATTCATGCAGACGTTTGCCGATGCTGACGAGTTGACTGTCCATATTTACCTCGATTTACGTTTGCCGGGGAGCCGCCGGCATTGGCGGTCCTCCGGGATATGATTTCCTTTTTGATGATGATTACTTCAGAAGTACCTGCATTTTGTCGAACCCGATGGCACAGGCTTCCGTATTCATTTTGACGATCTTGTCCTTGCCGGCAAAGCACTCGGCAATGGCGGCGGCGGCAGTTTCGCTGAACAGGACCGCATCTTCCTTCTCTAGATAGTATCTGCTCAGCATGGCCCCGATGGCGCCCAGCATGACGGCATTGGCGCACTTGAGGTTGCCGAACTCCTCGGCGATGTCGCCGGCGGAGATGGCAATGGCCTTCTGGCCTGGCTTCACAGCCGGAGCTTCCCTGATGGTGGAGCTGTCGTACATCAGGACCCCGTTGTCCGCCAGTTCCGGAAGATATTTGTCCAGAGAGGGTTTGTTCAGCACCACCATGAGGTCGCAGTTGCTGTCCACGATGGGGGAGCCGATGGCCCCTTTGTTCACGATCACGGCGCAGTTGGCGGTGCCGCCCCGCATTTCCGGACCGTAGGAGGGCAGCCACGACACATTCAGATTCCGGTACTTGCCCATGGCCGCGAGGATGAGCCCCAGACTGAGCACTCCCTGTCCGCCGAAGCCCCCGATTTTGATCCGGAGTTCCCGGTTGAAGATTTCAGACTTGCAGGAGGCGTGGGCCACATTGCCGCCGGGCATCTCCCGGTACAAAGCTTTTGCCACGGTCTCCCGGTCGTACATCGGAGTGGCCCGCTTCACCGGTTCCCGTTCAGCGGAGACGTCCTTATAGACCCCCAGCGGGAAGTATTTGGTCATCTCTTCATCGATATGTTTGTCCATATCCGCCGGCTTCATCTTCAGGTTCACCGGACAGCCGGAGAGGACTTCTACAAAGGCGAAGCCCTTCTTCTCCATATTGATCTGAATGGCCTTGCGGACTGCCTTGCGGGCCTTCATGATGTTGGCCGGCGTGGTCAATGCCACCCGTTCCACATATACCGGAGCCTCCAGCTGGGAGACCATTTCGCAGACCTTGAGAGGATAGCCTTCGGTCAGTGCATTGCGCCCGTAGGGACTGGTGACGGTCTTCTGACCGAGGAGGGAGGTGGGCGCCATCTGGCCGCCGGTCATGCCGTAGATCGCGTTGTTGACGAAGAACACACAGTAATTTTCGCCCCGGTTCGCCGCCTGGATGAAGGCGTTGAAGCCGATGGCCGCCAGATCTCCGTCTCCCTGATAACCGATGACGATGCTCTCCGGGTTGGCCCGGGTGAGTCCGGTGGCTGCCGCGGCACTGCGCCCATGGGGCACCTGCAGCCCGAAACAGTCAAAATAATAGTACGCAAAGACCGAGCAGCCCACCGGGCTGATGAGCGTGGTCTTGTCCTGAATTCCGAAATCAGCCATGGCTTCGGCGATCAGCTTGTGCAGCACGCCGTGGCCGCAGCCGGGGCAGTAGGACATATTTTTCTTGATGGCGCCGGGACGGCGCTCAAAGGTCTCGAAAAAACCTTTCGGACGACCGAATTTCATCACTTCAGCCATGATCAATTCCCTCCCTGTGCAAGTTTGCGGACGTGGCGGACCACGTCATCGACAGTGATCAGATTTCCTCCCATCCGGTTCACCAGCGAAACCGGACGCGAGCAGTCGATGGCCAGTTTGATGTCATCAATCATCTGCCCGTTGTTCATTTCCACGCTCACAAAACTCCTGACATGCCCCATGTGTCTGCGGAACGCCGCTTTGGGGAAGGGGAAGAGCGTAAGAGGCCGGATCACACCGGCCCGGATGCCTTCGGCCCGGAGCCGCTCCGCCGCAGTCCGAATCACCCGGCCGCAAATGCCGAACCCGGCCATGACGAAATCCGCATCATCGGCCAGATACTCCTCGGCCCGCTGTTCTTCGGCCTCGATCCCGGCGTATTTTTCATTCAGATGGATGTTGACCTTTTCCAGATCGGCGGCTTCCATGTAGATGCTGGTAAGGTAATTAGTCCGGGGATTGCACTTGAAATCCAGCGCCCAGTCCGGGGACTCCCGGCGGGGCTGGGGTTCCGGCAGCGTTACGGCTTCCAGCATCTGGCCCACCACGCCGTCAGTCAAGACATACACTGGGGTCCGGTACTTGTCGGCAAGGTCGAATGCAAGTTTCGTCAGGTCGCACATCTCCTGTGCCGAACCGGGGGCGAGGACGATGACTTTGTAGCCGCCGTGGCCGCCGCCCTTGGTGATCTGATTGTAGTCGGACTGTTCCGGTGCGATGTTCCCCAGACCGGGGCCGCCCCGCATGACGTCGATGATGACGCAGGGCAGCTCCATGGTTGCGATGTAGCTCACCCCCTCCTGTTTCAGACTGATTCCCAGTCCGGAAGAGGCGGTCATGACCCTGCGCCCGGCGGCGGCAGCGCCCATCACCATATTGATGGACGCAGTTTCGCACTCGGCCTGCAGAAAGGTCCGTCCCAGAAGCGGGAACTTTTCCGCGGCGGTCTGGGCGATTTCGCTGGCGGGGGTGATGGGATACCCGAAGAAACAGTCGCATCCGGCCAGGAGCGCCCCATAAACGGCAGCCTCGTTGCCCTTGAGAAGCAGTTTGTTGCTGTATTCCATGGATCAGTCCTCCGTGATTTCGTAGATGGTGATGGCGCCGGGCTCGGGGCAGGTGTAGAAACACGCTCCGCAGCCGACGCAGCCCTTGCCGGCGTATTCTGCGTAGGGGACCCCCATAATGTTGAGGGCGCGCCCGAGTTTCAGCAGTTTTTTGGGGCAGGCGCTGACACAGCGCCCGCAGCCCTTGCACTCATTGGGCTCCGGGTGACAGCGGAACTTCTTTTTTGCAATCTCGCTCATGATGACGGACTCCTTTTTCAAAGCGACACGCTTGGTACCGGTTATCCCGATAATATACCACAAAACGGTCTTTTTTTCAAGCTGCAAGAAGAATTTCCGTTACTTTCGGGCATCACCAGTCCTTGAAATTGCCGCTCCACTCCTCTTTTTGAACCGGGCTCGGATGGGACCAGCGTCCCGGTCCGATGCGGTGAGAATTGGTCTTTTTCCGTGTTCCTCCGGGGAAAACCCTTGAAAATCCGTTTTGGCGTGGTAAAGTATATCATCTGTAATTTGAGGAGAAATCTCTATGGCTAATGAACTCAACCGGGACACATATCTCTCGAAGCACGTCGGCGATTTCGCAGGAACCTGTGTCATCAACGGCCTCACTTACGAAAAGGTCGATGACCTTCGTTACGGCACCAATCCCCACCAGTGCGCCGCCTACTACCGGCCCGTCGGGCAGAGCTGCGTCATCGGGGATATGCAGATTCTGAAAAACGGCAAGAGCGGCCTTTCGCAGACCAATCTCGAGGATATTTCCTACGCCCTCAACATCGTGAAATTCTTTGACATTCCCGCCTGCGCGGTGATGAAGCATGTGAATCCCTCCGGTGCCGCTGTCCGCTGCGGGGGGGAGAGTCTGAAAGCCGTGTACCTGAAGGCCCGGGACGCAGACGCCCGTGCGGCATTCGGCAGTGTCATCGCCTTCAATACCGAGGTGGATGCTGAGACTGCCAAAGAGATCATGAGCACCTTCTGCGAGTGCGTGGTGGCCCCCGCTTACGCCGACGGGGTGCTGGATATTTTCAACGACGGCGAGACCTACAAGCTCAACAAGCATATCCGCGTCATCCGGTGCGGCGATCCCCGGAAACTTCCCCGGTATGTGGGGGACGATATTGCCGGCAGGAACACCATGACCGTTCTGGCCGACGGTTCCGTGGTGCTGGCCCAGCCCCTGATGACCCGCCTCCATTCGGTGGCGGACCTGGTTCCGGCGGAAGCGGAAAACAAGCGCTGCGGCGTTCAGAAATCCGCTCACCGGGCCACGCCGGATCAGCTGGAGGACCTCCTCTTTGCATGGTACGTCAATTTGAGCGTCCGCTCCAACGGCGTGGTGATCACCCGTCACGGGCAGACCCTGTCCGTGGGCACCGGCGAGCAGGACCGTGTGGGAGCCATTGAGCAGGCCGTTGCCAAGTTCAGCCAGAAATATCAGGGGGTGGAGACTCTTCAGGGAGCCGTGATGGCCAGCGACGGGTTCTTCCCCTTCGCCGACGGGGTGGAGGTGGCGGCCAAGGCCGGCATCACCGCCATTCTGGCACCTTCCGGGTCCCTGCGGGATGCGGATGTGATCGCCCGGGCCAATGAGCTGGGGGTGGCGCTTTATTACGCCCCGGAACGGATCTTCTCTCACCACTAAATTCAAAAGGAATATTTTACTATGGCGATTGCAAAAAAAATGCGGGACCGGAAGGCCATGGATGCCGAGATCAGAAATGCGCTGTCCGGCGGCCTCGGTGAATTTGAGATTTTCTTTACGGAGCACTGGAAGGCCCTGACTGTGGCGGGGCTGGCAGTGGTTGCCGCCATCGGGATCTTTTTCGGTGTACAGTCCGGTTTGAAAGCGTCTCAGGAGAAGGCGCTGAATGTGCTCTCTTCCGCCCAGACGGTGACGGAGCTTGAGAAAGCGCTGAAGGAGTACGGTTCCCAGCCGGCGGCCAGTTTTGCCCGGATCCGGCTGGCCAGGATCTACATGGATTCAAAGAAGCTCAAAGAGGCCGAAGCGCAGTACAAGCTTCTGGAGAGCAGCGGACTTCCGGCGGCGCTGCTGGTCCGGGTCCGGATGGACCGTGCGTACCTTCTGGAGCGGGCCGGAGATGCCAGGGGCGCCGCGGCGCTGCTGGCGGCCTGTGCCGTCAATCCTGCCGCTCCGGCGGGGCTGCGGGCAGAGGCCAGTTTCGGGGCCGGACGCATCTATGCCGGACTCAAGCAGCCCAAAGAAGCGCGCAAACACCTTGAGAACTGCATCCGGATGCAGAATCAGCTGAGTATGGGCGGGACGCAGTGGGTGAATTTCGCCCAGTTCATGCTCCGCGAGGTCAAGTGAGCCTGACCCGCGCCCAGACGGCGCTGCTGCGGAGTCTTTACACGCGTCATGGCCGGAAGAAGACCGGCCGGTGCGTGGTGGAGGGTGTCCGGGCTGTGGGGGAGCTGTGCGCCGCCGCTCCTGAACTGGTTGATTTCTTTGTCTGCGAAAACGGTGTCATTCCTCCTCTGGACAACATTTCCTGCTGCAATGTCAGCGAAACGGAATTTTCCGGCATTTCCGCCACGGTTCACGGGCAGGGGCTGCTGGCGGTGGCCCGGGTCCCGGAATCTCCGGGGGAAGATATTCCAGTCGGGGACCCGTACATTCTGGCCCTTGACCGGGTGGGGGATCCGGGAAATTTCGGGACGATCTGCCGGACGGCGAAGGCTTCCGGGCTGAACGAGTTGTGGCTGACCGGCGGATCGGTGGACCCTTACGGAGACAAGGCGCTCCGTTCCGGTCTGGGATCCCAGTTCCGGATGCGGATACGGTTTTTTCCGGATCTGGATGCGCTGGCAGCTTCCGCACGCAAAGCCGGTTACGGCCCGGTGTGGCTTACGGATCCCCACGCCGGAGAAAACCTCTACCGGGTGCCGGATCTGTACCGGAAAACGGTTCTGGTGATCGGGAGCGAAGGTTCCGGAGTCGGGGAGTTGTCCGGTGCCGACCGTGTCATGATCCCCATGCCGGGGAATTTTGAATCGCTGAATGCGGCGCAGGCGGCCACGATCTTTCTCTTTGAGGCTGTCCGGCGCAGGGAGGACCCCGGACTGAAAAAAACGTGAATTCAGCTTGACAAATTCGGGTTCGAATGATATTTTTCGGTATAGAAAAGGGGGATGGTGATGAATAAGAAAATTTCCTGGCCCGGGGCGACGCAGCTGGCACCGGTTCCGGTTGTCCTGATCGGCTGCAGCGACGGTTCCCGCCGGAATCTGTGCACCGTGGCATGGGTCGGGACGGTATGCAGTACGCCTCCCATGGTCTCCATTTCGCTCCGCAAAGAGCGTTTTTCCCATGGCATGATCTCAGGCAGCCGGGAGTTTACGGTCAACATTCCACCGGTGTTTCTGGCTGCAGAAGTGGACTACTGCGGTGTGGTTTCCGGCAGGGAGTACGACAAATTTGCCGTCTGCAAACTCACTCCGGGGGAGGGGGAGACGGTGAAATCCCCCATCGTCATGGAGTGTCCCTTGAATCTGGAGTGCAAGGTGCGGAATATCCTTGAACTCGGGAGTCATGATCTCTTTCTGGCGGAGATCACTGCCGTCCGGGTGGACGAGCATCTGATCGGCCCCAAGGGCCGGCTGGAGTTGGAGAATGCGAATCTTCTGGCATACGCCCACGGGCATTATCACCGGCTGGGGGAGGCCATCGGCCACTTCGGGTTCTCTGTCCGCCGCAAGCCGGGCAGTCCGGTCCGCAGGTAACGGGGGGAGATTGATCATGCAATTCCGGATGATTCACAATAATTTCAACGTGCTGGATCTGTCGAGAAGCCTCAAATTTTATGCGGAGGCGTTCGGGATGAAGGAGGTCCGCCGGATCCATGCGCCGGACGGGTCTTTCATCATCGTCTATCTGGAGGACGGGTCAAGCACCCACCAGCTGGAGCTTACCTGGCTTCGGGACCGGACGGAACCCTATGATCTGGGGGAGGATGAGTTTCACCTGGCCTTCCGGACGGATGATTATGCCGCCGCTCACGCTCTGCATGAGAAAATGGGCTGCATCTGCTACGAAAATCCCGCCATGGGGATCTATTTTGTGGAAGACCCCGATCACTACTGGCTGGAGGTCCTGCCCTGCCGCTGATGCGGGAAGAACTCAAAATACGCCGAGGATAAAATGAACGATACTGAGCTGAGACACCAGAGTATAGAGACGAATGGAGTGATTGAGCAGTGGATTCCGGATGTTTTGCGGAAGAAATATACTTTTTACAACTATAATCATGCTGTCGAAATTCTCTCCCAATCTTTTCCTGCGGAGTTCAGAGAGATTTTAAATGCACTAAAACAGCTTGAAATTTCGTGGTATGATATTATGCAATCAGGGGGAAATGAATCTCCGATACCTCCTAAATTCAATGCCGCATTAGACCCAAAAGGATGGCGGGAAATTAGAATTTCCGGGGATTTACTCATAAAAATCTATCCCCGCAAAGAGCGTAAAGGCGTTTTTGAAAAAAAGCCATCAGAAGAAAAGACGATTTGTAATTATATTGACGGTCATAATATTGACTTTGTCAAGAATAGAGTTGCCGTTGATGTCGAATGGAACAGCAAGGACCAGACATTTGACCGGGACTTGTATGCCATGCGTACTTATTTTGAATGCGACATCATCAGTGCCGGTGTTATTATTACGCGTGATGAATCCCTGAACGAGGTTTTCAGAAAGTTAAACTTGATGCAGAAATATGGAGCCAGCACAACATGGATGGGAAAACTGCTTCCGCGGTTAGACTCGCGCCGCCACGGCGGCTGTCCTGTTTTGGCAGTAGGAATCACTCCGCACTGCATAAAAGGAGGCGATGATGAAATCTGAGATCCCCATTGCGGAAACCATACAGAGCTTTGTTGAAACCTGCAAGGAGAACAAGTTTCATACAATTCTGGCCGATCCTCCGTGGCAGTTCAATAACCGCACCGGGAAAGTTGCTCCGGAACATAAGCGGCTGAATCGGTATCCGACCATGGTATTGGAAGACATAATGAAAATTCCGGTGCAGAGCGTTGCGGCCTCCTGCTGCCATCTTTATTTGTGGGTTCCAAATGCGCTTTTACCGGAAGGCCTTTCGGTCATGAAAGCATGGGGCTTCGAGTATAAAACCAATATTATCTGGGAAAAGATAAGAAAAGACGGATACCCTGATGGACGAGGCGTTGGTTTCTATTTTCGTAATGTGACAGAGATTTTGCTTTTCGGCATTCGCGGGGCCGGGTATCGGACGCTTGCTCCCGCGAGAAGTCAGGTTAATCTGATTCGGAGTATGAAACGGGAACATTCGAGAAAACCCAATGAATTTTATCCGTTGATTGAATCCTGCAGTGAAGGCCCGTATTTGGAAATGTTTGCCAGGGGAACCCGTCCTAATTGGGTTTTGTGGGGCAATCAGGCAAAGGATGATTATGCCCCGGATTGGTCAACATACAGACATAATTCTTCCACATTCCAGCAGATGGAGGTCGATCTATTCAGCCGTGAAGCATTACATGGATAATGACGATCGGCAGCCGGTTGAGAATCCTGCCATGGGGATCTATTTTGAGGAAGAACCCGATCACTATTGGCTGGAGGTCCTGCCCTGCCGATGATGCGGGCGGCGGGCGGAAAAAGGCCGCACTTCATTGCAGCTGTTCAGGCTGATAATATCCGGCTTTCACCAGCACATTGCTGCAGTTTTCCGCAGTCACCAGCAGATAGGGACAGAAGCACACCGGGACATCCCGCCTCCGGTTGGGGACCGTGCTGAGATCGCGGAAAAAGTCATGATCCCCTTTCTCCAGCAGTTCAATGACCTTGACGGTCTTGTTCGCCAGCATCCGGGTGTCCTTGAAGATCGACATGGCCTGTTTCCCCGCTAGAATGGACCGGATATTGGGGAGTGCGCAGTCCTGACCGGTGATCAGGGGAAAACGTCCCGGATAATGCGCGGTCAGAGAGGCCTGGATTCCCATGGCCATTCCGTCATTCATGGAGAGTACCGCATCCAGGATTTCGCCTTCGGAATAGAATTTTTTCAGGAGTCCGTTCATACGCTCGCGGGCCCCGCTTTCACTCCAATTTTTGATGGCAATGCTTTCCAGCGCTTTTTCTCCTGACCGGACCAGGAGTTTCT
Organism: Lentisphaeria bacterium UBA1776; assembly: GCA_002314605.1. Taxonomy (GTDB): domain Bacteria; phylum Verrucomicrobiota; class Lentisphaeria; order Victivallales; family Victivallaceae; genus UBA1776. Next base: position 10,150 of record DCGO01000025.1, read on the forward strand.
TCCGGTCCAGATAGCTTCCAAGAACCGACATGGCCCCCTGATAGATGAGCGCGGTATTGTTGTCCGCCGGATCTCCCCCGAAAAGTTCGATGTAAAAAGGTCCGGGCGCAGTTCCGAGCTGCAGTTTTTCCTCCAGAAAAAGTCCCATCTGACGGCCGATCCGGTAGTTGTCGAAGGATATGAAACAATCCACCGCTTCCGTATCGGTCAGCAGGCGGTCGTAGGCAATGACCCTGACTCCTTTGGCTTTTGCAATGGCCAGATCCGGGAGCAGGACTTTGCTGTCCACCGCGGCAATGACGAGATAACTGCAGCCGTCCTTCACCATTTCCTGAAGCTGGGTCAGCTGTTGTTCCGCGTTGTCATTGGCATAGGCAAGAACCGGCGCATATCCCCTGGCGGACAAGTCTTTCCATAAATACTGCCCGTCCAGGTTCCAGCGTGCCGTTTCCGTACTTGGCAGCAGGATGCCCACCCGTCCCTTCTGCGTGCCGTCTCCGCAGCTGCACAGGATCGTTGTCAGCATGACCGCTGCTGCAAGTATAAACCCTGATCCTTTCATCAGCCCCCCGAAAAATACCGGATTTCCCCCGTATGCGGATCAGATTTTGGCGTTGAGAATAAGATCCAGGACTGCTTTGGCTTCGCCGGATGTCTCATCCTGCTGCCAGAGGGCGGCAAGCCCCTTGCAGATGGCCTCAGGATCCTGACCGAACTCTTTCTCTGCAGCCAGTCGGGCGCCCTTGGCGAAGTTGACCGGGGTGACGCCCTGGCTCAATGCCAGACGCATGGTCCCTACCGCCCGGTCGTCCCAGGCAAGCTTCCGGGGAATGTCCCGGATTACCCGGTCGATGGCGTCGGAGAGGTACGGGTTCTGCATCCGGGCGATGAGTCCTTCGGCGTAATCCTTCATCCCTTTGGGGGTGAAGAGGTCGTCCACCCCGGCGTATTTTTTGCAGAGGGCCACCCCGGACTCGGTGACGAACGCCTCATGGGCGATGTCCAGAAAAGCCTTTTCCCCGGCCAGTTCCGCCATGGTGCGGAGCCCCTTGGAGGCGCCCAGCATGCCCAGCAGAAAGTGGGTGGCGTTGTGACCGTAAAGTTTGGCGTATTCAAAGGGGAACAGGTCCTTTTTCACATAGAGGCTTTGGGTCATGCGTTTCTCCACGCCGGGGGCATCGGAAATGAGGATCCAGCTGAACTGTTCCACCAGATGGGCCCGGTCGAGGCCGGGAGCCAGCGGGGAGAGCTTGCGTTTGGCAATGTCTTCGCCCCGGGCCACATCGCTCATCTTGCCGATCACGGTGTTGAGATAGAAGGTGTTCGGGAAGGCTTCGCCCATCTCCTTTTCCAGTTTTTCGGCGGCATGATTGTCGTTTTCCGCCGTGTAGATGTAGCGCAGACCGTTGGGATTGCGGCGGAACCCCTCGCGGAGCCATTCCGCCGTGGCGCCGAAAAATTTCACGCTGGGGAGGGCCGTGGCGATCTCCGTGGCCGCCGCCGCCGCCTCAATGAGTTTGGCGCGCTCTTCCGGTTTTGCAGGGCTCAGGAGTTCCAGTTTGGTGTATTTCTCCTGATAGACGTGATCCGGGGCGGCGATGTTGATGGTGATGGCGCCTCCGGCCTGATTGACGGCATTTTTGATGACCTCATCGACTTCGGCCACAACGATCCGGTCGAATCCGCCCTTGAACGCCCCTGAAACGAAGATCCCGGTCTGGATGGGGCCCAGACCGATCCCGAGAAATACTTTTTCCGCCATAATGATCCTTCTTTCCTTTACGAGCCGCCGCTCTTCATACAGATGGTCAATAAGATAGCACTTTTCAATGTTTTTTCAACTTCCGGCGGTGTGAAAGATGCGGATTTCAAGTCTGCTTCAGGAACCGGCGGAGGGTGGTTTCATACCGGGCGTCCGCCGCCGCGCCGCACCGGGAATAGATTTCCAGGATGGTTTTTCCCGAAGCGTCCGTTTCCAGCCCGTCAAGACTTGCGTCCCCTGTGCCGGAAAGGAGAAATCCCGCCTTTTTCAGCATGGAGCGTTTATCTTCATTGCCCCGGAAACCGTGAAGGAGCTTCGGTATGCCGGGGTAGGGCCTGACCGCCGCCAGCAGTTCCGGAAACATCCGGACACAGTGGAAGATCACCGGTTTATGCAGAACACAGGCAAGCTGCAGGACTGCTTTCAGGCAGGCCAGCTGGGTTTCCGGAACCGGACCACGGAGCCGGTCCAGCCCCACTTCGCCGATGGCATCGGCAGGGGGAGCCTGCCGGACGAAATCTTCCGGGAGCCCGGTGAAGGTGCCGGGGAGATCCCACGGATGAAGCTCCAGCGAGAAAAAAACACCCGCCGGACGCTCTTCCGGCAGGCGTTTCACCGAGACGATCTGCAGAACATCCGGGTCTGCGTCCGCCCGGTGTGTGTGAAAGTCGCAGTACAAAACTCACCCTTTCTTCGGTCCGCGTTTGTGTGGTGTCCGGGACGGGGAGTGGAAACTGGTCACTTTCCGGGGTTTCTCCCGCAGCACCAGCTCCACCGGGAGCCCCGCAAGGCCAAAGGCCTGCCGCATTTCGTTCCGGAGATAGGCCAGATAATTGGGGGCGCAGTACGCCGGATTGTTCACGAAAAGGAGGAACCGGGGGGGGAGGGCGCTGATCCTTGATGCGTAATACATCTTGAGAGGCGCATTCCCCACCACCGGCGGGGTCCTTTTGCTGAAAGCATCCGACAGCACCCGGTTGAGCAGGGGGGTCCCGATGTGGATGCGTGTGTTCTCGAGGACTTCCGCCGCCGTGTCCAGGAGGCGCCCCAGATTCCGGTTTTCTTTGGCGCTGATGAAGACGATGGGGGCGTAGCTCATGCCCGGCAAAGTCCTGCGGAGCATGTCCGAGAGTTCCTCCTGGGGGTGTTCCCCCCGCTGGAGGTCGAATTTGTTGGCCACAAGGATGCACGCTTTGCCTGCATCCTGTACCAGCGCCGCCAGTCTTTTATCCTGGGCGCTTACGCCGTCCGGGGAAGCCTCCACCACCAGCAGCACCAGATCCGCCCGTCGGATGGCGTTTTCGGTACGCATGCCGCTGAAATACTCCACCACGGTATCGACTTTGCCCTTGCGGCGCAGCCCGGCGGTGTCCACCAGTACGGCCGGCCGGGATTCCCCGTGAAATTCAAAGAGAAAGTGGATGTCCACCGCATCCCGGGTGGTGCCGGGTACGTCGCTTACGATCACGCGTTCTTCTCCGAGAAGGGCATTGACGAGGGAAGATTTGCCCACATTGGGCCGTCCTGCCACGGCGATGGAAAAGGGCCGCTCCTCCTCCTTTTCCCCGTCTTCGCCGGGGAGGGAAGGCGGCAGTTCACGGGTCAATGCGTCCAGGAGATCCTTCAGCCCCAGACGGTGCATGCAGCTGATGGGATAGACATGGGAAAATCCCAGTTCGGCAAATTCCACCGCCTGGGCCTTGGATGCATCGTTGTCGCACTGGTTCACGGCCAGAAGCACTTTTTTGCCGGCGGTGCGGAGGCGCTGGGCCACTTCTTTGTCCAGCGTGTGAAGTCCCTCCCGGATGCTGGTGACGAAGATCAGCACGTCGGCGCCTTCAATGGCCGCTTCGGCCTGTTCGGCGATCACTTTGTCCCAGCGGTCCATTTTGCGGGTCTCTCCGGTCAATGTTCCCAGCCCGCCGGTATCAATGAGCTGAAAGTGCCGTCCGGAATACGACGCCGGCGCCATGACCCGGTCCCGGGTGACGCCGCTGGCTTCGTGAACAATGGCCACTCGCTTTCCCAGAATGCAGTTGAAGAGGGACGACTTGCCCACATTGGGCCGCCCCACAATGGCCACGGAAGGCAGATTGTTTTCGGGAAGGATGATTTTCGGCATCACGCACCTCGGCAGGTGTTGATGGTGTCCCGGAGGGTCTCCGCTGCATGACCCGCCGCTGCGGCGAAGTCATCGCCGTTGGAGGCGTAAATGATCCCCCGGGAGGAGTTGATGATCAAACCGAGTCCCTCCCGGGTACAGCCGTTGCGGATCACCGCCTCCACGTCCCCCCCCTGGGCACCCACACCGGGGACCAGAAGGGGCATGCCGGGGCAGGCTTTTCGGACCATTGCCAGTTCTTCGGGGCATGTGGCGCCCACCACCAGGGCCGCATTGCCGTTGTAATTCCACTGATCCCTGGCCAGTTCCGCAACGTGCATGAAGACGGGTTTCCCGTCCGCGGTCAGATTCTGCAGCTCGCCGCCGCTGGGATTGGAGGTGCGGCAGAGGATCACGGTGCCTTTGTCGGCCCGGTCGAGGAAAGGTTTCAGGGTATCCGTCCCCATGTAGGGGTTCACGGTGGCGGCGTCGGCGCCGAAAATATCGTAGACCTCTCTGGCATACATGCTGGCGGTGGAGCCGATGTCGCCGCGCTTGACGTCAAGGATCACCGGGATCTCCGGACAGATTTTCCGGAGGTATTCCATGGTCATGGCCAACTCTTCCACCGCATTCTGACCGGCATAAAAGGCCGCCTGGGGCTTGTAGGCGCAGACGGCATGTTTTGTCGCATCAATGAGCGCACGGTTGAAGGCAAAAACGGGATATTTTTCCCCCTTCAGCACTGCCGGAAGCTTCTTGAGATCCGGGTCCAGTCCCACGCAGACCATGGACTTGTTGCCCCGCCACGCACCGTTCAGTTTTTCCATGAATGTCATTTTTCGATCTCCTTCTGTATGACTCTCTAAAATGCATCTGCTTCACGCACCAGTTTCCTGTACTGGGCGAATACCGGGGCCTTTTCCACAATGCCGAGGAAAGTACCGTCCGTATTGCACACCGGCAGACTGTCCAGTCCGCAGGCATCGAATCCTTTCATGGCCACGGCCAGATCGTCTTCCGGCTTCAGGATGCACCGGGGCGTTTCCATAAGGTCAAATACCAGCACATGGGAATAGACCTCCCGGTTCAGCATGGCGCTCAGAATCCGCTGGAGATAGACCACCCCCAGAAGTTTGCCCTTTTCATCCAGCACCGGATACAGTTCGTCGCCGGTTTTTTCAACGGTCTCGATCACATCTTCGAGCTGTGCATTTTCGGGCAGGGTGTGGTATTTCCGGATCACGTTCAGCCGAACCGACATCCGCCGGAGCATGGACTGGTCCCGGTCGGTCTCAAGAAAATGGTTTTCCACCAGAACCTTGTGGTAAATGGAACAGGGCTCGAAGAAGCGGGAGATGAAGCACGCCACCGAGGATGCGATCATCAGGGGCACCAGCAGAATATACCCTCCCGTCACCTCGGCGATGAGGAAGATCCCCGTCAAGGGCGCCCGCATGACGGCGCTGAAGACTCCGCACATCCCCACCGCCACAAAATTGAACACCTGCAGATGGGCGATTCCGGTCATGTTGACCGTCTGGGCGAAGACGAATCCCGTGACGGCCCCGATGAACATGGCGGGGGCGAAGATGCCGCCGTCGCCGCCGGACTCCACCGTCAGCACGGTTGCCGCCACTTTGAGCAGGATCGCCGCCACCAGAAGGATCAGCACCAGCACCGGCTGGCCCGGCACCCATTGGGCGGCGAAGGCGCTTTCGCCATTCAGTCCCTGCAGATCGCAGCGGAACAGTGCTTCGATGCAGCGGTATCCCTGTCCCCGGAGCATGGGGAAGAAGAAGAGGAGGATCGAGAGCATCAGCCCTCCCGCTCCCAGCCGCAGGGCCGGGTTCCTGAAGCGTTTTTTGAGCTGGGCTCCCGTCCAGTAGGCCATGCGGATGATATAGACCCCCACCAGTGCGCAGACAATTCCGCAGAGAAAATAGTACGGTACCGCGCCGGTCTGATACGGGGCCTTCATGGAGAGGAAGAACTGTCCGCCGTCTCCCAGCATTCTGGAGATGACTGCCGCCACTGCCGAACTCATCACCATGGGAATCAGCGCGGAAACGCTGAATTCCGGCATCAGCACTTCTGCGGTGAAGAGTACCCCGGCGATGGGGCTGTTGAAGATGGCGGAAATCGCTGCCGCCGAGCCGCAGGCGAGAAGCAGGGTCCGGCACTTGGGGTCGATCCGGAAATAGCGCGCCACGCTGGATCCGATGGCCGCCCCGGTGAGGACACTGGGCGCTTCCAGTCCGGCGGAACCGTTCAGGCCCACCGAAAGTCCGCTGGAGAGAATGTGGGTCACGGTTTCCGGCCAAGGGATCCCCGTGCGCCGCCGGGACAATGCAAGCACCAGAGGGCTCAGACTTTTGGCATAACGAGGTCCCCCCGCGAAGCGCTGGACGCAGTAGGCCAGTGCGATGCCGATGAAGGGCAGCAGAAAAAAGAGGGCCCAGCAGTACCACAATCCTCCCTCATAGGCTCCGTGCCAGACCCGGATGCTGAAATCCTCCAGGGTCCTGACCAGAAGATGCAGCAATGCCGCCGCTCCGGCGGCCAGCACCCCGATCAGGATGGACATGCAGAGGAGGACACCCCGGTGCCCGGCGTGCCGGGTGGTAAAATTCATTCCGCGCATTACCAGCCGGTGAAATCGTCTTTGAACGGGGATCCCCATAAGCTGCCGGACTCCGGATTATCCAAGTTTGGCCAATGCCAGATCGTAACGGCGGAGGGACTCCTCTTTCCCGAGGATCTCCATGATCTCGCCGGGACCGCCGGGAGTGGCCAGAAGGCCGGAAACGGCGATCCTGACCGGCCACATGGGAAGGCCCAGCTTGCAGGAGCGCTTTTCCGCACATTTTGACAATATGGCGTTGATGGCGGCGGTATTCCAGTCTTGCAGACCGGCAAATTCCGGCTGAAGTTCCGAGAGGATCTCCCGGGCCAGATCAGGATTGCATTTGCTTTTTTTGTTGGTGAAAAATTCGACGCCGTAATCCGGAAGTTCCCGCAGGAACGCGATCTTTCCGGGGATCTCGTCCAGCTTGCCCACCCGCTGCTGCAGGAGCGGGGCGATGATGTTCCATTTTGCTTCCAATGTCGTCCCCGCCACGCCGGCGAAGGGCAGGGCGGCGGCGGCAAAGGCTTCCGGGGGCATGGCTTTCAGGTATTCTGCATTCATCCACAGAAGTTTGTCATAGTCAAAGACTGCCGGAGCCCTGTTCAGTCCTTCGACCTTGAAGGCCGTAATAAGTTCGGGGAGGGTGAAGATTTCCCGGTCATTTTTGGGCGACCAGCCCAGGAGGGCGATGTAGTTGATGACCGCTTCGGGCAAATAGCCCTCCTGCATCAGGTTCTCGAAGCTCACCGACCCGTGACGCTTGGAGAGTTTGGCGATGTTGCCTTCCGCATCCCGGCCCATAATGAGGGGGAGGTGGACGTAGTTCGGGATCTCCCAGCCGAAAGCCCGGTAGAGCATGTTGTATTTCGGGGTGCTTGCCAGATATTCCGCGCCCCGGACCACATGGGTGATGTGCATCAGGTGGTCGTCGATGACATTGGCAAAATTGTAGGTGGGCATGCCGTCCTGCTTGATGAGGATCTGGTCATCCAGCACGTCATTACCGATCTCGATATGGCCGAATACGGCGTCATCGTAAGCAGTGGCGGCATCTGCGGTACGGTCGATCTTCTGCCGGATCACATACGGGGTTCCGGCTGCCAGCTTTGCGGTCACAGCTTCCGGGGCCAGGTCCCGGCAGTGACCGGGGCAGCCTTCGGCGACATTGGCGGGGGCTGCATCGGCGGCGGGCTCTTCGGTCTTCTCACAGAAACAGTAGTAGGCCGCCCCTTTCCGGACCAGTTCTTCGGCGTAAGGCAAATACAGGTGTTTGCGCTGACTCTGGACGTAGGGGCCGAAGCCTCCGTCCCTGTCGGGACCCTCATCGTGGATGAGCCCGGCTCTGGCCAGCGTGGCGTAGATCACCTCCGTGGCACCTTCCACATAGCGGGCCTGATCGGTGTCTTCAATGCGGAGGACGAAGGTCCCCCCCCGAGACTTGGCCAGAAGAAAGCTGTACAGTGCCGTCCGCAGATTTCCCACATGCATAAATCCGGTTGGACTGGGGGCAAAACGTGTCCGGACCGTTGCTGCATTTGCATCCATTTTTTCGACTCCTGTTTTCATAAGCCGGCCTCAACCGGCTGTTTTCAGTAAAAAAAAGCGTTGTATAATATACAGGAATTTCCCGGAATTTCAACAGAGAAAAAAGCGCCCCGCTCCGGATCGGAACAGGACGCTTTGTCTCAAGATACTTTTCCGGCGGAATTCCCGCCGGAAAAGTCCGGTTTGGCCGGTGATGGATTACATCATGCCGCCCATGCCGCCCATGCCGCCCATGCCGCCGGCAGGAGCCGCAGGTTCTTTTTCTTCCTTGATCTCGGTGATGACGCACTCGGTGGTCAGGAGCATGCTCGCCGCGGAAGCCGCGTTCTGCAGCGCGGAACGGGTCACCTTGGTCGGATCCAGGATGCCGGCCTTCAGCATGTCTTCATACACGCCGGTGGCCACGTTGAATCCCATGTTGCCCTTGGAATCTTTGACCTTCTGGACCACCACACTGCCCTCATAACCGCCGTTGGCGGCCAGCTGACGGAGGGGTTCCTCCACGGCCCGGGCGATGATCGTCGCACCGGTGGCCTCGTCACCGGACAGCTTCAGCTGCTCCAGCGCCTTGGCCGCGCGGATGAGCGCAATACCGCCGCCGGCCACGATCCCCTCTTCCACCGCCGCGCGGGTGGCATGCAGAGCATCGTCCACGCGGTCCTTCTTCTCCTTCATCTCAACCTCGGTGGCAGCACCGACATTGATCACGGCCACACCGCCGGAAAGTTTCGCCAGACGCTCCTGGAGCTTTTCGCGGTCGTAATCGCTGGTGGTCTCCTCGATCTCGCGCTTGATCTGGGCGATACGGCCCATGATGGCGCTCTCGGTGCCGGCGCCGCCGACAATGGTGGTGCTTTCCTTGGCAATGGTGACGCGCTTGGCTTTGCCAAGCTGCTTCACGGTAACGTTTTCAAGCTTGAGGCCCAGATCCTCGGTGATGCAGGTACCGCCGGTAAGGATGGCAATATCCTGCAGCATGGCTTTGCGGCGGTCGCCGAAACCGGGGGCCTTCACGGCGCAGACATTCAGAATGCCGCGCATCTTGTTGATGACCAGCGTGGCCAGAGCCTCGCCCTCGACATCCTCGGCGATGATGAGCAGCGGCTTTCCTTCTTTGGCAACCGCCTGGAGGAGCGGGAGCATGTCATTCAGGCTGCTGATCTTCTTCTCGTGGATCAGAAGATAGCAGTCTTCCAGCACCGCTTCCATGGACTCGGCGTTGGTCACGAAATACGGAGAGAGATACCCCTTGTCGAACTGCATGCCGTCCACCACATCCAGACTCGTTTCGATGGTCTTGGCCTCTTCCACGGTGATGGTGCCGTTCTCGCCGACCTTGCTCATGGCCTCGGCGATGATGTTGCCGATGGTGGTGTCGCCGTTGGCGGAAATGGTGGCAACCTGACTGATCTGGTTGCTCACGCCCTTGCTCATCTTCTTGAGCTCGGCCACAATGGTCTCCACGGCGGTGTCAATGCCGCGCTTGAGCGCCATGGGGTTCGCCCCGGCGGTGACATTCTTCAGACCCTCGCGGTAGATGGCCTCGGCCAGCACGGTGGCGGTGGTGGTGCCGTCGCCGGCAACATCATTGGTCTTGGAAGCGACGTCCATGACCATCTTGGCGCCGATATTGGCGATGGGGTCCTTGATCTCAATCTCTTTGGCCACGGTCACGCCGTCCTTGGTGACTGCCGGGGAGCCGTACTTCTTCTCAATGGCCACGTTGCGGCCCTTGGGGCCCAGCGTGGATTTGACGGCCTTGCTCAACAGGGTCACGCCCTCCAGCATCCCCCGGCGGGCTTCTTCAGAAAACATCAGCTGCTTTGCCATAATAATCAAATCTCCTTATTATTGTTTTTTCAGTTCTTCAGCCCACGATGGCGAGGATGTCATCCTGCCCGACGACTTTGTATTCCTTGTCGCCGACCTTGACTTCGGTCCCGCCGTAACGGCTGGTCAGGACCACATCGCCGACTTTCACGTCGAACGGGATCTTCTTGCCGTTGTCGTCGATCTTGCCGGTGCCCAGCGCGATGACGGTGTATTCCTGGGGTTTCTCCTTGGCCGAATCCGGGATCAGGATGCCGCCCTTCATCTCTTCGGCATTTTCTTTGATCTCCAGCAGGACACGATCGCCCAGGGGTTTGATGTTGCACTTTGCCATTTTGATTTCTCCTTTTTTGGGTTTATTAGAGGGTTGGTTTTACCATAAGAGCGACGCCGTACAGGTGCGGCTCCGCCGTTATTTACTTCTGATCATCCACCACTTCGGCGTCCACAAAACCGTCATCAGGCTTTTTGCCGCCGTCCTGAGGGGGCGGAGGCGCTCCTGCTCCGGCATTGGCTCCGGGCTGTCCGCCGGCGGCCTGCTGGGCCTTGTAAACGGCCTCGCCGATCTTCATCAGGTTCTGTTCCAGCTCCTGCATGGCCGATTTCATGGCGGCAGTGTCGTCGGCGGAAATGGCTTTCTTGAGTTTCTCAATGCCGCCTGTCACAGGAGCGGTCAGATCTGCAGGGACCTTGTCCCCCAGTTCCTTCAGCTGTTTCTCGGTCTGATAGACCATGGCTTCGGCACGGTTTTTGGTCTCGATCCGATCCTTGACGGCCTTGTCGTCCGCCTCATGGGTCTTGGCCTCATTGACCATGCGGTCGATTTCCGAATCCGTAAGACCGCTGGAAGCGGTGATGGTGATATGCTGTTCCTTGCCGGTACCCTTGTCCTTGGCGGTGACGTTCAAGATACCGTTGGCATCGATGTCGAAGGTGACTTCGATCTGCGGCACTCCCCGGGGAGCCGGGGCTATGCCGTCGAGCTTGAAGCGGCCGATGGACTTGTTGTCACTTGCCATTTCACGCTCGCCCTGCAGCACATGAATTTCCACCGAAGGCTGATTGTCGCTGGCGGTGCTGAAGACTTCGGTCTTCTTGGTGGGGATGGTGGTGTTCCGCGCGATCATCCGGGTGGTCACGCCGCCCAGAGTTTCGATCCCCAGAGAAAGCGGGGTCACGTCCAGAAGCAGCACATCGTTGACCTGCCCGCCCAGAACACCGCCCTGAATGGCGGCGCCGGTGGCCACGACTTCGTCCGGGTTCACGCCCTTGTGGGGCTCCTTGTGGAAGATCTCCTCCACGATGGACTGCACCCGGGGCATCCGGGTCATGCCGCCCACCAGAATGACTTCTTTGATGCCGGCATTGGACAGGCCCGCATCCCGCATGCAGTTTTCGCAGGGGATCTTGCTCCGGTCAAGGAGCTTGTCGCAGAGCTTCTCAAGCTGGGCGCGGGTCAAGGTGACATTCAAGTGCACCGGGCCGCTGGCATTCATGGAAATAAAGGGCAGATTGATGTCGGTGCTCATGCTGCTGGAGAGTTCGCACTTGGCTTTTTCAGCCTCGCTCTTCAGCCGCTGGAGGGCCTGAACATCCTTGCGCAGATCGATGCCGTTCTCCTTCTGGAACTCATCAGCCAGATATTCAATGATGGCCTGATCGAAATCGTCGCCGCCCAGATGGGTGTCGCCGTTGGTGGCCTTCACTTCAAACACGCCGTCGCCGATCTCCAGCACGGAGATATCGAAGGTACCGCCGCCCAGGTCATATACGGCCACGGTCTCATCGGTCTTCTTGTCCAGACCGTAGGCCAGTGCCGCCGCCGTGGGCTCGTTGATGATCCGGAGGACCTCCAGTCCGGCGATCTTGCCGGCATCCTTGGTGGCCTGACGCTGGGAGTCGTTGAAATACGCCGGCACCGTGATGACCGCCTGAGTCACAGGTTCGCCCAGATATGCTTCCGCATCCGCTTTGAGTTTCTGCAGGATCATGGCGGAGATCTCCGGCGGGGAGTAGCGCTTGTCGCCGACTTCCACGTAGGCATCCCCGTTGGGGGCCTCTACGATCTTGTACGGCACCAGCTCCCGCTCGCGGCCCACTTCCGAGAACTTCCGGCCCATGAGACGTTTGATGGAATAAATGGTGTTGGTGGGGTTTGTGACTGCCTGGCGCTTGGCGGTCTGTCCCACCAGACGCTCACCGGATTTGGTGAAGGCCACGATGGACGGTGTGGTCCGGTTGCCTTCCGCATTCGGAATGACTTTTGCCTCTCCGTGTTCCATGACCGCCACGCAGCTGTTGGTGGTCCCGAGGTCGATACCAATGATTTTTCCCATAGTAACTGTTCCTTTCCGATTTTTTTTCTGTTACGCTGAGGGGTTAAGCAATTTTCGTGCCAAAGTGTTTTTCAGCTGTTTTTTCCGGGATGTCCGGTAGAATTGTGACAAATTGGCACACTTCTTTTGTGACACGCCCGGTGTGACACGGTTCTTTGCGTCACAATTTCAGATTTTCTTTTTCCGGAGTTTGTTTTTCCCGGGAATGGGGGTATATTGTGAAATGGTCCTCCCGGTACGCAGGGAGTCCGGTTTGCGGTTTCACTATTCTACATGGGGGATACGGAATGATGTTTCGGAGATATTGGGTGCCGGTGCTGATGCTGGCGGCGGCAGTTCTGCCGTCCGGGAGCAGTGCTGCGGTGCCGGAAACGGGAAAAACGGGAAATCCCGGCGGTGCCGGTATGCTCAGCTCCCCGGTGATTGAGATTCTGGGCGCTCCTGCGCAGTTTGCCCCGGCCCGGGTGGAAAAACTCAACCCGGGGTTCCGTCTGAAGCGGGCAGAGGAGTCCCATGTCCGTAAAAGTGATCCCAAACCGGATGTGACCTTTCATGATATTGCAGTCCCTCGTGACGGAATTTACGATTTCCGCATGCAGGTCCGGAACGAAATCCCTGGAAGTTTCTGTCTTCTGAAACTTGCCGGAGAACCGTATCGGCGGATCGTTCTGGCCCGGGGGAGCTTTTCAGACGGGAGCCGCTGCATCGGGTTTCTGCCGCTGAAGAAGGGGAAAAATACCATCGGACTGGTCCTTCCGGAAGGAGGGGAGATCACGGCGCTGGATTGCCGTCCTGCCGGTACAGCAGAGCTCCCCCCCGAAGTCAAGTCGTTCAGAACCGGGTTGAGACCTGCCGGGCGGCCCCGGCTGCTTTTGACTCCTCCCCGGCTGGAGCGTATCCGCAGAAATCTGAACGATCCGGAAATGCGGCGGGCTCTGATGCGGGTATGCGACCGTGCCAGAGGCCGGTACGAACTGAAATTTGTTCCCGGCAGAGTGATGGAATTTCAGGCGGCTCTCCAAGAGAAACTCCTTGCACAGGCGTTCCTTGCACAGGTGGACCATGATCCGGAACTTTCCCGGAAAACTGCGCAGACCATGTTCCGTTACTTTTCGGAATTGAGCGGATTTCCGGGGACGGAACACTTCCGCGATATCGGCAGCGCCATTTTTGCGGCCGCCATCGTTTATGACTGGTGCTATCAGGATTTTTCGCCGGAAGAGCGGAAGCTCATGATCCGGAGTTTTTACCGTCTGGCTGCCCGGATGGAAACGATGTGGCCCCCCTTCCGGATCCCGGTGACGGACGGTCCCGGCAATGAAGGGGCCGTCACCATTGCAGAACTGGCCTTCGGCGTGGCGTGTTATGAAGAGGACCCGGAACCGTTCCGGCTGGTCGCCTGCCGAGTGGAGCGTGAACTGGTCCCGCTTAAAGCATACGAGTACACATCGCCGCTGCATCCCCAGGGGAGCGATTACGGTCCTGCCCGGCTGCGTGCGGATATTTTCTGTGCGGCGGTTCTGCGTATTGCCTGCGGCAAAGAGGTGTTTGACCGGAATATTTACAGCGTGCCCGCCTGCTTTCAGAAGCTGGATCTTCCGGGCAACGACTACTTCAAGGAAGGTGACCGCCGGGATCTCTCCCGGTCCCGGGATCTGGGCTGGTGTTTCCTTTTTGCCTGCGATGCGGTCCGGGATCCTGCGCTCAAGGGGTATTATCTGGGACTGGGGCTGGACCGGGAGGTGCCGCTTCTTCACATGCTTCTGAATGATCCGGGGCTGAAAGCCGTTCCTCCGGGGCTCCAGACGCTGCCGTGGAGCACATATTTCGGACCTTTCCACGGCTGTCTGCTGGCCCGGACGGGATTCAACAGCGACGAGGCTGCCGTGTACTGCATCGGCGGCCGCAGGCACAATGGCGGTCATGCACACTGCGATGCCGGGTCATTTCAGATCTATTACCGGGGGATGCTGGCTTCCGATATCGGGGAATACACCCTGCCGGGCAGTTGTTTCAACCGGCGTTCCATAGCCCACAACATGCTCCGGGTCTTCGACAGGGAAGAGACATCTGTCAAATCCGGCAATGACGGGGGATCCCGCCCTGTGAAGCACTCCGTGAAGTCGCCGGATGATTATGAATGGTCCCCGGAATTCAAATACGGGGAAAACCGCAGCATTTCCATCGGTCCGGACAAAATGCGTCCGGCATACAGCGTCATGGTTTCGGATCTTGCTTCCGCTTATTCCGGCAAGATCGGAAGCTATCTGCGTTTTTTTGTGTTTCTGAATCAGCATCAGGAGGGACAGCCGGCAAGTTTCATTGTGATGGACCTGGTGGAATCCTCCAAAGCGGAATTTCCGAAAATTTTTCAGATTTCCACCTTGCGGAAGCCGGAGATCAAAGCCGGGTTCATCGGATTGTCCACGGTTGACGGCGGCCGGGCGGATGTGAATTTCTATCTCCCCCTTCATGCGAAGATCACCGGTTATGCCGGAAAGGATGCTCTGCGGAATCCGCTGACGGGATACACGGATCCTGTTTTATCCGTTTCCGGCGGTTCTGTCCGGTCGGTCCACCGGATCGAAGTGACTCCCTCCGTTTCGGACCGCTCCGACACTTTTCTTGCCCACTTCGGCATCCGTTCCGGCAAAGCGGACCCGCTGAAACAGGAATACACAGATCTGGGGAACGCCCACGGAATCCGTACCGGAAGATTTATGGTGATCCTCCCCAAAAAGGCGGAATTCTTTCGAGAGCCTGTCCGGCTGACTGTGCCCTCCGGCGGACTGCAGGTGCTGTGCGTGTATCCGGCCCCGGGGCCGTGGCATGCCGGCGACCGGAATTTTACCGTCCGGAAGGGCGAAAATACGCTGTTCATGGATGCTCCGGCCGGAATTCTTGAGATCGTGCCGGGGCGTCAGGCCTGTGTGCCGGATTACCGGCCGCCGGAAAAATGCACGCCTCCGGAACCGGCTCAGATCCCCCGGATCCGCCGGGACGGCAAGGAGGTCCACGGCCGGGTGATTTTTGAAGGGGGGGGGCCGTATCTCCCATACGAAAGTTTTCCGGAACTTCCGAAGTTGTCCGAGAATACTTCAGTTGTGAAATTTCACGGCATGAAAATTCCGGTGAAGCCGGCACTCCGGAGAATACACGGAGAGCTTTATGTCTCGGGAGCCTTTGCAGCCGGGCTCCTTCATTCCCGGCTTCAGACGGATTTTCTGACGGAGCGGGTGCACATGATCCGGCTCCCGAAAACGCTGCCGGCGGTGCCCGTTGCAGAGTCTCCCGTGTCGCCGGAAGATCTTATGTCCGCACTGTATCAGACCGGAAAAGACGGCTGGAACGCTCCTTGGGACAAGGCCAGATTTTCGCTGATCTTTGACCGTGCAGTTATGCTCGGCGGAGTGGATATCACCTATCGAGGAGGCTCTGATCCGGGTCTTCCGGTGATGATCGAAGTCAGCGCCGACGGGGTCAATTTTCACAAAGTCTTTGCCGGGACAAGCAGTTCCGGGGAACGGGTTTCCGCATTCCGCTGGAAACCTGAAAAAGTGCGCGTCCTCCGCTATCTCGGCAGCGATCCCGTCCGGAAAAAAAGGACCATTATTGAGCGGATCGACTTCCCGGAAGCAAAAGAACGGGAATAGGGTACCGGAAATTTCCCGGAAAGTGATGATGAAAGGCTTTTCCCGGTTTGCAAGAAAGGCATTTCAATATTATTTTAAAAGAGGAAAATCGGACGGCTGCATTTCCCAGGTAAGGGATCATGTCCGAAACTGCAGGGAGGATGGATATGGAATTTTGGTCTCAAGCCGGAACTGTGCTGGCCGGATCACGGAATGTCTATCTCTTTCTGGCCGTTGTCGGGTCTGTTTTCTTTGTTTTCCAGCTGATTATGACACTGGCCGGCGGGGGGATGGATCACGATGCGGACGGCGGTTTTGAATTGCAGGATCATGTCGAGTGGGATCTCTCCGGACTCAAGCTTCTGTCGGTCAAGGGAATCGCATCGTTCATCACATTTTTCGGCTGGGCCGGTTTTTTCTGGGGCAGCCGGGGATGGGCTGGACTTCTGCTCGCTTTCGGCTGCGGTTTTCTGATGATGTTTCTGACGGCGCTTTCGTTGTGGCTTCTGCTGAAGCTTCAGCAGTCGGGCAACGTGGCAAGTCAGGATTGCGTCGGATGCCGGGGGACGGTTTACCTCGCCATCCCCGCCGGCCGGAAACCGGGCGGGCAGGTCACGATTGCCCTTCCCGGGGGCACCCGGCAGTCCCGGGTGGTGGCGGATCTGGCGATCCCCCGTGGGGAAACCGTGAAAATTCTGGAAGTGCTGGCCCCGGATCTCTTTCTGGTGGCCCGGTCTGATATGGAACCTCAACAGGGAGAAAAATAACAATGGGTCTTGTCATTATTGCCGTTGCAGCGGGGCTTTCGCTGCTCATCCTCCTGATGGCGTGGGTCAACTGGTATCGCAAATGTCCTTCCGACCGGATCATGGTCATTTACGGCCGGACCGGGCTTTCCGACGGGCACCAGAAACCTGCGCTGTGCATCCATGGCGGCGCGAAATTCGTCTGGCCGGTGTTTCAGGATTACGGGTACATTTCCCTCCGGCCCATGCAGATCGAGGTGAATCTCAACAATGCCCTCTGCAAACAGAATATCCGCATCAA
>DCGO01000077.1 GCA_002314605.1 Lentisphaeria bacterium UBA1776
ACAGAAAATTCGTTACACAGACCCGTAAACGGATAATTTTCCCGCAGATATTCCCCGCTTTCAGGGCGTGTGACGCTGCTGTGGATCAGAAAAAACGGATTTTCATCCGCCTTGACCTGATCTTCGTCAGGATATCTGGAAAAAAATTTATTGACAAATGGATCGCTCTTGAACATAAAAAACTGAACTCCGCGGTTATAGCATACAGTATAAATCCGGATTGTCAATGCCGAATCCAGAAAAAACTGCGGTCCCAAGGACCCTGCGGAATGATCCTCGATGAATAAAAACATGCATGCCGGAGTGAGAAAACGGAGCCATCCAGGACGGGCCGCTGCATGTTTCCCGCAGTTCTGGTTCGTCTTGGCAGAGAATGATGCAGTACGCAGAGTTCGGAAATCGCGACCTGCCTCTTCCGAACCGGAGTGCTGCCTTGCGTTTGAACGGGGGTCATGGTTGTTTCCACTCCAAGGGCAGTTCCAGCTGCTCCGGACGGTAACGGTCCAGGGGCGGCGGAAAATTGCTGACCGAAATTCCCAGCAGACGGACCGGAAGATGATCCGCTTCCGTTTTGTCCAGCAGCCCGATGGCAATGGCCCCCAGGTCTGAAGTTTTACTGAGCGCACGGTTGCCGCTGGCGGAGCGTGTCACGGTACGGAAATCACTGTACCGGACCTTCAGCGTCACGGTCCGTCCCGCAAGCTGGAGCCGCTGAAGATTCAAGGACACCCGGGCGGCAAGTTCCTTCAGCTCCCGTTTCATGCGCCGGATATCCGCAAGATCCCGGGCAAAGGTGGTTTCCCTTCCGACGGATTTCCGCTCATCGGTCACCTCCACTTTCCGGTCGTCCCGCCCCCGGACGATGTAGTAATAAAATATTCCCGTTTTTCCGAAATTGGCGGTCATGGTGGGCATATCCAGCGCTTTCAAATCTTTGCCGGTGCGGATATTCATGGCGATCATCCGTGCCGCCGTCACTTTGCCGATGCCGTGAAATTTCCCGATGGGCAGCGTTTCCAGAAACGCTTCCGCCTGATCCGGTGTGATCACCGAAAGTCCCGCCGGCTTCCGGAGATCCGAGGCGACTTTGGCGAGAAATTTATTGTAGGAGACTCCCGCCGAGGCCGTCAGCGCCGTTTCGCGCAGGATTTCTTGCTGAATGGCCGAGGCAATCCAGGTGGCCGAGGGATTATGCAGGTGATTTTCCGTTACATCCAGATAGGCTTCATCAATGGAGACCGGTTCCACCAGATCCGTGTAGCGGCAGAAGATCTCCCGGATCCGGTGGGATGTTTCCCGGTAACGCTCCATGTTTCCGGAAAGAAAGATCCCGTGGGGACACAGCCGCAGCGCCTGGGCCGTGGGCATGGCCGAATGTACACCGCAACGCCGTGCTTCGTAGGATGCGGTGGAGACCACCCCCCGCTCTTCCGCCGGACCGGCCACAATGACCGGTTTTCCCCGGAGTTCCGGGTGGTCCCGCTGCTCGATGGAGGCAAAAAAGGCATCCATGTCGATGTGGATGATCTTGCGGAATGGTCCCGTAATACTCATTTGCGGCCGAACCGGCGGGCAAGCTCATTCATGGTCAGCGTGATCATGGTGGGACGCCCGTGGGGGCAGAGCATACCGCGGCGGCAGTTTGCCAGCTGTTTCAGCAGTTCCGTTGCCATCTCGAGGGTCAGTTCGTCCCCGGCACGGACGGCGGCATGGCAGGCGGCTCTGGCCACATGTTCCCGCTCCAGGGGGACCCGGGCGGAAGACTCTTCCGCCAGTTCCGTCAGGGTGTCCAGCAGGAGGTTTTCCAGATTTCCCATGGGAAGAGACGCCGGAATGGCATTCAGCATGACCTGCCGCCCACCCATATCCTCAATGTCGAATCCCAGCCGGGCGAACCATTCCCGGGTCCGGAGAAGCATGGCAGCGGCATTCCGGGGCAGTTCCAGCGAAATCGGCAGCAGCAGGGGCTGCTGGAGGCCGCCGTGTTCCGCATCCGCCAGAAGTTTCTCGAACATGATCCGCTCGTGGGCCGCATGCTGGTCGATCAGCACAAGTCCGTTCGCGCCTTCCGCCAGGATGTAAGTGGCGTTCAGAATCCCAAGCACCCGGGTGGGCCATGCTCCGTCAAAGACCGGAACATAGGGCATGGGATTGACCGGTTCCGGGGGGGCTGCCGGGACGATCCGATGTGCCGCCGCGTTTTCCCGGGGCGGACGGTACGGCGGATAATCGGTGGTCTTCTGTTCCTGGATAAAAGATTCCGTGACCGGGGCAGTGGAGTCCGGCTTCTCTTCTTCCTCCGGTTCTTCCCCCCGGAAGAGATCCGCCGTTTCCGGTTTCGGGGTATAGACGACTCCGGCCCCGGCGAGGATGGGTTCCATGGGGATCCTGGGATCCAGTTCGCTTTCCGGCAGCACTTCCGGACCGCCGCGCAATGCGGCGGCCACGGCGGCGGCCACGGCCTGTGAAACCACAAATTCCCGGCGGAAACGCACTTCCCGCTTGGCCGGGTGAACATTCACATCCACCTCCCGGGGATCCATGTCGATAAAGAGGATGCAGGGGGGAAACCTGCCGTGTTCCGCCAGGGCTCCGTAGCCGTCCCGGACGCCGCGGTAGAGGGAGGGAGACTCCACGCCGCGGCCGTTGACAAAGAGCCGCTGCTCCCGCCGGGAGGGCCGCGAAAATCCCGGCCCGGCAATAAAACCCCGGATCTCCATGCCGGATTCCCTGTGTGTTACCGGACGCATCTGGTCGGTGAAATTCCGCCCGAAAAGCGCTCGGAGACGCGGTTCAAGCCCCTTGTCTCCGGGAGAATCGATGACGGTCCTGCCGTCGGAAATCAGTTCAAACCCGATTTCCGGATTGGGCAATGCCAGCATCAGGACCGTTTCTTCGATATGCTGTTCTTCCGTAGCCCGGGAGCGGAGAAATTTTTTCCGGGCCGGGACATTGAAAAAGAGATCTCTGACGGTCAAGGTGGTGCCGGCGGGACACCCGGCCGGAAGAACTTCCCCCGGTTTGCCGCCGTTGACCTCAATGCGGATCCCCTCCACGCTGCTGCTCTGCCGGGTTTCGATGACCAGTTTCGAGACCGATGCGATGGAGGGAACCGCCTCGCCGCGGAATCCAAGAGTGCGGATGTTTTCCAGATCGTCTTCACTGATGAGTTTGCTGGTCCCGTGAGGCTCCAGCGAAAGCAGGGCATCTTCCGCATCCATGCCGCAGCCGTTGTCGCTGACCCGGATCAGCCGGGAACCGGCGAGTTCCACCTGAATCATGATCCGGGTGGCGCCGGCATCAATGGCATTTTCCACCAGTTCCTTGACCACCGAAGCCGGGCGTTCAATGACTTCTCCCGCAGCGATCCGGTTGCTCAGAGATTCCGGCATGACCTGAATTTTACTCATAACCGGTCCCCGGAGTCTGCGGGTTCAGGCTTCGCTGTTTTTCCTGCAGCTGGCGATGGGCTTCCATGAACATCTCCCGGGCCTCTTCCTGGCGGTTCATGGCTGAATAGACCACGGAGAGATTGATGTAAACGGTCATGTTCCGGGGATTGAGTTCCCTGGATTTCAAAAGACACTCCTCCGCCTCCTGATAGCACCCCTGCCGGGACAGCACCTGCCCCAGATTATTGTAGGATGCTGCGTCAAACTCGTTGTTCCTGATCATGGTCCGATAGACTTTTTCAGCATCTTTGTAGCGTTCCCAGCGGTAATAGAGCTGCCCCAGAAGCTGCATGGCCATGGAGTGACCGGGATAGCGTTTCAAAAGCTGTTTGAGAATTCTTTCCGAATCGCGGAAATTTCCTTTGCTCATCACCGTATAGGCATGCCCCAGCTGCTGCAAGACATAGGCGCTCCTGAGCTGTATGGCCGTGGGTTCCTGCTGGAATATCTTTTTGCGGACTCCGGCGGCCTGATAAGTCATGACCAGCAAGGCCGTTAGAAGCACCACCATGCCCAGAATGCAGAGAAGAATGATCTGCCTCCGATTTTTCACTTCCGGGCCTCCAGCGGTGCATGGCAGGCACAGATGTGCCCGTCACGGATGGCCTTTGCGTCCGGTATGCATCCGGCACATTTCTGCTGCAGTTCCGGCGGCAGAGTGTCGCAGTGGACGCAGCGACCGAAGAAACGGCACCCCGCCGGATAATTTCCCGCCGCCGGCACGCTGCCCCGGATGGTGGCCAGAGGTCCGTCCGGCATGCCCGGGTGGGGCACCGCTGAAAGCAGTGCCCGGGTATAGGGGTGGCGGGGATCTTTCAGGAGTTCTTTGACCGGCGCCGTTTCCACGATCCTCCCCGCATACATTACCGCCACCCGGTCGGCGGTTTCCGCCACAATTCCCAGATTGTGGGTGACCAGAATGACTCCGGTGTGCTGCTCCAGGCGCATCCGGTCGATGAGTTCGAGGATCTGGGCCTGAATGGTCACGTCCAGCGCCGTGGTCGGCTCATCGGCGATCAGCAGAGCAGGATTTCCGGCAAGGGCCATGGCGATCATGATCCTCTGCTGCATGCCGCCGGACAGTTCATGGGGATAAGCGCGGATCCGGCTTTCCGGAGCCGGGATCCCCACCAGACGGAGCAGACGGAGGACTTCGGCTTCCTGATCTCCGACATCGGGCCGGTGGAGCTCCAGCACTTCGGCGATCTGCTCACCCACCCGGAAGACCGGGTTCAGCGAGGCGGAGGGTTCCTGAAAAATATAGGCGATGCCGCCTCCCCGGACCTTCCGCAGAACTTTGGATGGAGCCCCGGCGAGATTCTGACCCTGAAAATCAATCCGGTCCGCCTGAACGACGGCCGGCGGCTGCTGAAGGAGTCCCGTCAGTGCGAGACAGGAAATGCTTTTGCCGCACCCGGATTCTCCCACCAGTGCCAGAATTTCCCCTTGAGCGACCTCAAAAGATACGCCGTCCACCGTGGGGAGAAGCTGTTTCCCGGCGCGGAAGCCGATGCGGAGATTCTTGACTTGGAGCAGATTCTTCATGATGGAAAATAATATAGCACGAAATTACACCTTCGCCAGTGCGTTTTTCCAAAGAATTTCATGGTTTTACGGGAGAAACGGCGCCGACTGTCAGCGGATGGTTTCCCCGAAAAAATCCCGGACGGCACTGAGAAGATTATCGGTGACAACAGTTCCCGCGGGAACTCCTTTGGCAAGCGTTTTCAAGCCGTAGCCGGTGCGCACCAGATAGCTGGTCCTGCAGCCCGCCCGGATCCCGGCTTCCACATCCGAGGTCCGGTCCCCGACCATAAAGGACGATCCCGGATCGATCCCGAGCTCTCTGGTTGCCTGGTCAAACATTCCCGTATGGGGTTTGCGGCAGGGGCAGTCCCCGGTATAGTCCGGATGATGAGGGCAGAAATACACGGCATCAAAATCCGCATGTTCCGCCGCCAAAAGCTCCCGGAGCCTGGCGTGGACCGCCTCCATGGCCGTCACATCGTACATTTTTCTGGCGATTCCCGACTGATTGGTGAGGATGACCGCCAGGTATCCGTGTGCATGGATCAAGTTCAGGGCTTCGGCCACACCGGGAAGAAGCACGGTCTTTTTCGGCTCGTGGAGGTAATTCACTTCCTTGTTGATCACGCCGTCCCGGTCCAGAAAGGCGGCTCCCCGCAGCTGAGGGCACATATCGGTCTTACCGGCCGCGGTTGAAGAACAGTGTAACGGGGAACCGGGCGTTTTCGTTGTAGTTGAATATCCCGATCTGGACGTCTGTATTGCCGCTGCTGAAATTGACGATCCCGATCTGCCAGTCGCCGCCGCCGGATTCGTTGAAGATTCCCAGCTGGAGACCGTCCAGCGGTTTGTCGGTCACATTCAGAAACCCCATCTGCATACCGGAAAGTTCATGGGCCGCACTCATGCCGACGAGGGAATACTGGAACCCGGAAACTTTGGCGGACCCGGCCAGAAAGAGCGCGATTTCCGCTCCGTTGACTTTGCCGTCGCTGACCGACAGGGGCAACCCGAACCGGACGCCGGAAATATCCTTGTTCGCCAAACCTTCCGGCGTGTGGGTCCACACTCCGTAGTCCATACTGCTGCAGCCGGCTGCCAGCAGCATTGCCGATACTGCGGCAAACGTCAAAAACAACTTTTTCATGTTCTGAAATCCTTTCCTTTTCTGAAAGAGAGCCGCCGCCAACTGAAAAATTGGCTCCGGCGGCCGGTTATTTTCCTGACGCGTCCCGCAGAATATCCGTAAATTCCTCACGGGAAATTTCTCCGAGACGTTTCCCTTTGCGGGCCAGTTTTTCATTGACCTTGATGACTGTTTCCGTCATGGCTTCGTGGGTTTCTTCCGATCCCCCGACCAGACAGAAATTATCCCCGCGGGTCATGCGTTTATGCCCGTCTCTGCTGTCAAGGCCAATGCCGAGCATCATTGCCTCGCGCTGCTTTTCTTCTGCCGGTTTCATGATCACGGTCCTGGTCCTGATGATTCGTCTCCCCGGGCATACTATAACTTTTTTCCGAAATTTTTCAAGACCGGAATGGGAATAAAATACATTGAGGTTCCAAAATATCTTGAATTCCGTACTGTTTTTTCTTTTTTTTCCTTATTCCGGGTTGATTTTTCGAGAAAAAGGGTGTATGTTAAAACATGTGTATAAAAGAGACCCTTTATTTTCGGGAGAATCAACAAAATGAAGCAGGGATTGAGGATTGCCGGTGCGCTTTTTGCGATTGCCCTGATCGCCGGATGCGAATCGTATCAGGAGCCTCCGCTGGATTATACCGGATCAAGTTATACTCAGCGGAAACATACCGAGGCTGACAAGCTGCTGATCGGAATCAGTGAACTGTCGCTGGTCAAGGCGCAGGAGATCGCGGTGGCCAACAACCCGAGCTACATTGCCGCATATCATGCGATCACGGCGGCCAAAATGAAGTATTATCAGGCATTGGGCGCCTATTCTCCGACCATTACCGCCAAGGGTGGGTTTGATCATGTCTCCCGGGAATACATGCGCAGTACTGCATACGAGCTCTCCCGTTCACAGAACTTTTCGCCTTCCCTGAGTATTCAGGCGGACTGGCTGCTGTTTGACGGATTTGCCCGTGAATTCCAGGTGAAAATCGCACAGTCGAATTTCAATGCTCAGAAAGCGATGACAGAGAATGACTGCCGGATCCTGATCCGCAGTGTGGCATACGCTTACAACGAAGTCATGCTTGCAGCGGAGAACATCCGGATTGCCGTGGAGGATATGCAGTTTCAGGTGAAAAACTTGGGTTATACCGAGTTGAAATTTCAGGTCGGCGCCGTGCCTCTGAGCGATGTGTTGAACTTCCGTGCCCAGGCCAACGTGGCTGAGGGAAAGCGGATCACCGCCGAGGCTAAATACGAGACGGCTCTGTATGCATTGGCTGTGCTGATGGGGTATCCGGAAGGGACCCTGCCGCCGTCCATCAAGTTTCCTTCGGTAAATTCCATCCGGCTGGACGATCTGCCTACGGTGG
This sequence comes from Lentisphaeria bacterium UBA1776, assembly GCA_002314605.1. GTDB lineage: Bacteria > Verrucomicrobiota > Lentisphaeria > Victivallales > Victivallaceae > UBA1776. The sequence goes on from DCGO01000077.1 coordinate 7,488, forward strand.
AGATTTATCTGGACAATGCTTTGGCCAACCGCCCTGATCTGCGGGCTTATCGTGAGCAGTTGAAGGTCGTGAAATATCAGTTGTACCAGACCTACAGCAGTTATTCCCCCACGGTATCCGCTTATGCCAATTTTGGCCTGAACGGACAAAATCTGCATACCACGTCAAATGGCCATGGGCAGGATCAGAATGAGGACAACGCATCCTTCGGATTCGGGGTGAATGCCCAGTGGACGCTCTTCAACGGCTTTATCCGTTACAACAAGGTCAGGGAAGCCAAGGCCAATCTGGCGGTGCAGCAGTTCAAGGTTGCCGACAACTGGCTCCGGGTGATCCAGGAGGTCCGCAATGCCTATATTACTTACATTCAGAACGTCAAACAGTCCAGACTGTATGAAAAAACGCTGGCCATTACCACCCGTCAGCGGGATCTGGTGGACGATCAGTACCGTGCCGGCAACACCGCATTGACCCGTCTCAACGAAGTGCAGCGGGATCTGGTGGATGCCCAGACTACGCTGGCAAGTTCCTATATCAATGTGCTGAATGCCAAAGCCCAGCTGGAAGCGGCGGCGGGCATGAATGCCGATGATTACGACCGCGCACCGAAATCCTTTGACAAAAAGATCTCAGTGGTGGGGTTTGATCCGCTGCCGGCGGTGTCCAAGCCGATTCCCGTGATCCCCGCATCTCCGAGCCACGACCGGGTGACGGACAAAGACGGTTATCCGGTCTGGAATCCGGACGATCTGGCCATATAACCGGTGTCCCCTGCTTTTCGCAGGGGGCACATACGAGGCGGACCGCTATGCAGACGCTGGTCATTTGGAACTGCGATGCAGCCGGTCCCTTTTCTTTTTCCTGCATGCGGAGTGTAGCCGGAGCCGGTTTGCTGGCCGGGAGCCGGGGCGGAATCCTGAAGATCTGCTCCGGTGTGCGGTCCGGGGCATTGCAGATCGCCCGTCTCCGGAGAGAACTTGCCTGGATCAGGATACCTTTTGCCGATATTCTGCCGGTCAGGGAGCCTGAACGGGATTCCTGCTGTATTGCCGCCGCCCGTTTCCTTACCTGCGGTGATGCATACTGCAGTGAGAGCCGCGGCGGCCGGGCGGTTCTTTTCCGGCTGCCGGAGAGAGCGCACCTCCGGGGTGTCATGGAAAGTGCCGGGCGGCGGAGCATGGTGATCCCGGCGCGGGTTTCCGTGGAGATTTCCCGACATGGGATCCTGTGGCGTCACGGAGACGGTTCCGGGCGGCGCTGTTCTTTTGCCGCCATGCCGGACCTGATCCTCCGGCGGGGGGACGGTAGAGAGCTTTTTTCCGCTTCGGAGCATGAAAGCCAGCTGAAATACGGCAAGCGTTTTCGCATCGATGGTGCAGTTCAGGCGGAATTTTCCGGACGCAACGTTTTTTTTCGGGATTCTGACGGAGCAGCCCATCATTTTCCCATGGAACAGCTGGAAAATCCCGAGATAGTGGATGAATCGGGAATTCCTTCGCCGCTTCTGATGCGCGTGATGACGGCCATTGAGCATGGGAATGATATTCAGGCCGGAGACGGGATGGACGAGCGGGAGGCGGCTCTTCAGACTTTGCTTTTTGATGCTTTTGAGTATCCTGCTCCGGCGTTTCAGCTTCTGCCGAAAGCGGATGTGGAGGATGCTCCAGACTGGGCGGAGTGCCGCCGGATCGGAGTCTCGCCGGAGGTGTTGTTTCATGAACTTGCCAGAATGGTCTGCGGTTTGCGTTCGGCACCGCCGGTTCTGGGATATGAGGATTGGCTGGAATTATACCGGAACCGGCCGGGAGGGTTGGGTTATTGGCGTTTTGTACCATCGGATTTCCGGGAACTCCACCGGGCATTTTATTCCTCCCTTCTCCCGGAGGAATTTGCCCGTCGGGCCATGCCTTACGGAAGCCCTTCCTCCGTGCGGGACAGCCGTTTTCGGATTCTTGCGGAGGAGATGCACCGGACAACAACCTATCTCTCGGAGGCTGCCGGCTGGCATTTTTAAGCGATGAAAGTGCTTCTGATGCTTGGCGTTGCCGGTTTTTCCGGAGCAGTTCTGAGGTATCTTCTGATGAATGCTGTGGACCGGCATTTCCCCGGGTTTCCCTGGGGGACGCTGGCGGTGAATATGATCGGTTCCCTTTGTGCCGGTGCCGCATGGGTGCTGAGCAGGAACCGTTTTCCCCAGTATGAAATGTATTTCCCCATCCTCTTCGCCGGTTTTTTCGGTGCCTTCACGACCTTCAGCACTTTTGCTCTGGAGAGTGTTCGGATGCTTGCCCACGGAGAGTTTCTGCGGGCCGTCTGCAATATTCTGCTGCAGAATTTCTGCGGTCTGGCCGCCGCCGCCGCCGGCTTTCACCTGATGCGTTTTCTGACGGCGTTTCGCGGATAGCTCCCGCTTGATCATGAAAAAAGCCGCGCCCGGAAAAAATCCCGGACACGGCTTGCTGAGATCGGATACGATCCCGATGATCAATAACGCTTCTGCTTGCTGCAGGCCAGCACTTTCAGCCGGAGGGCATTCAGCTTGATGAACCCGGCGGCATCCTTGTGGTCGTAGGTTTCGGTCCCTTCGAAGCTGGCAATGGCATCATCGTACAGGCTGTACGGCGAACGGCGGCCGGTGACGAAGCAGGAGCCCTTGTAGAGCTTCACACGGACATCGCCGGTGACGAATTTCTGGCTTTCGGTGATCATAACCTGAAGCATTTCTCGCTCCGGTGCGAACCAGAACCCGTTGTAGATCATATCCGCATAGCGGGGGATCAGGCTGTCACGCAGGTGCATGACTTCCCGGTCCATGGTGATCTCCTCCAGCCCGCGGTGGGCGATGGTGAGGATGGTGCCGGCGGGAGTCTCATAAACACCCCGGCTCTTCATGCCCACAAAGCGGTTTTCGACAATGTCGATGCGCCCCACTGCATGCTTGCTGCCGATCTCGTTGAGTTTGCGCATCAGGTTGGCCGGCGTATATTTCTTGCCGTTGATCTTTTTGGGAATGCCCTTTTCGAAACTGATCACCAGATCCTGCGCTTTGTTTGCGGCCTTGCTGAGGGAACTGGTCATGACGGCTATGTCTTCGGGGAACTCGTTCCACGGATCTTCCAGAATGCCGCCCTCAAAGCTGATGTGCAGAAGATTGCGGTCCATGCTGTAGGGTTTCTTGGCGGAAACACTGACCGGGATCTTGTTCTTTTTGGCATATTCGATCATATCCAGACGGCCGGTGAACTTCCACTTGGGATCGCGCCATGCGGCGATGACCTTGACGGAGGGATCAATGGCGTTGGCACTCAGCTCGAAACGGACCTGATCGTTGCCCTTGCCGGTGGCACCGTGACAGATGGCGTCGGCGCCCTCTTCCCTGGCGACTTCCACCAGACGCTTGGCGATGAGGGGCCGGGCGATGGAGGTGCCGAGGAGATAGTTGTTTTCGTAAATGGCGCCGCCCTGAAGCATCGGGAAGATGTAGTCCCGGGCGAACTCTTCATTGAGGTCGTCGATGATGCACTTGCTTGCCCCGGTGGCAATGGCTTTGGCTTCCAGCCCGTTGAGTTCCTCCTGCTGCCCCACATCCGCGCAATAGCAGACCACATCGGCTTTGTAGGCCTGCTTGACCCACTTGACGATCACGGACGTGTCCAGTCCGCCGGAATACGCAACGACGACTTTCATGATTTACCTCTTGATTTTGTATCGGGAGACTTCCTGATGTTTCCCGAGTGGTTTTTCCTTGCAATACGTTTTTTTTTTGCTATATTAAGATCGCGATAAGATATAATATACACCGCAAGCGGTGTTACGGCAAGTGAAAGTGCGTTCATGAAAGATGATTTTTTTCGGCAGATGATGAAAATTTTGTCCGCCGGAGGCGCTGACCGGAGTGCGGATGTATCTCCCGCTGTTTTGGAGGACCTCATGCAGAGTGCTGCGTCTCAGCGCAACCCTGAGCCGGAGGTGCCTGCTGCGCCCGTTTCCGGGGAAGTTTCGCCCCGTTGCAGGGAGTCTGCTCCGGTGGTTCCGCCCGTATCCGGACCGGTTGCGGATGACGGCGGATGCAGTTCCATGGACTGGACCGGATTGGCCGGGGCGGTCAGTTCCTGCCGGAAGTGCCGGCTGTGTGAAACCCGGCGCAATACGGTGTTCGGCGAGGGAAATCCTCACGCGGAACTGATGTTTGTGGGGGAGGGGCCCGGTGCCGATGAAGATGCCGCCGGGCGGCCGTTTGTCGGCCGGGCCGGGCAGCTGCTGGATAAAATGATTTCCGCCATGACATTCACCCGGGAAGAGGTGTATATTGCCAATATTGTCAAGTGCCGTCCGCCGGGGAACCGCAATCCGGACCCGGATGAGGCGCTTGTCTGCATCGGTTACCTGAAGCGCCAGATCGAACTCCTGCAGCCGAAAGTCATTGTCTGTCTGGGCGGGGTGGCGCTGTCGTTTCTCTGCCGTCAGGCGGGAGGGATCACCCGGGCAAGGGGGCATTGGCTGGATTTTTCCGGGATCCCGGTCATGCCGACCTTTCATCCTGCGTATCTTCTGCGTCAGGAATCCGCCAAACGGGAAGCGTGGAGCGATCTTCAGCAGGTGATGCGGGCTTTGGGCAGGGTACGGAAGAAGCCCGGGGCCTGATGTGGATATGCGGGCCGTTGATTTTTCCCGGAACGACACGACTTCCCAGATTTTCCGCATGGCCGGACCGCTGATGGCGGCACTGCTTCTGAATCTCCTGTACAGTATTGTGGACCGGATCTATATCGGCCGGATCCCTTGTGTGGCAACCGCCGCGCTGGGAGGATTGGGTCTGTGTTTTCCCATCCTCACGGCGGTGCTGGCTTTTGCCAATTTGATCGGCATGGGAGCTGCCCCCCTGTGCGCCATGGCCAGGGGAAGGGGAGATCTGAAAAAAGCCGCGCTCATTCAGAACCTTGCTTTTTCCATGCTGGTTCTTTTGGGAATCGTGCTGACGCTGGGAGGAGAACTGTTGGCGGAAATATTGCTGAAGGCAGGGGGCAGCCGTGCTGAAAGTATGGATTTTGCATTGCCGTACCTGAGAATTTATTTTCTGGGGACTTTGCCGGTTCTGCTGGCATCCGGTCTCGCGCCCCTGACGGCGGCAGCAGGATTTCCGCGGATCGGGATGTACGCCGTGGCGGCGGGAGCCGTGTCGAATATTCTGCTGGATCCGCTTTTCATTTTTGTTTTTGAACTGGGAATCCGTGGAGCTGCCGCCGCTTCGGTGCTGGCTCAGATCCTTTCCGCCGGGTTGATTCTGAAATTTCTCTTCCGTCCCTGCGCGGAACTGCCGGGGAAATGGGTCGACTTCGGACAGATTTTCCGGGAACGGAGCACCGTGCTGGATATCCTGAGTCTCGGGAGTGTCGGATTTATCATGACCATGAGCGGGAGTCTCACCGGTTTTCTGGGGAACTTCATGCTGTCGCGTTTTGGAGGATTCGCAGGATTGGCTGTTATGACCATTGTCACATCCATCCGTCCGGTCCTCGAGGTCCCGATGCTGGCGGTGAGTGAGGGTGCGGCGCCGCTCCTGAGTTACAATTACGGTGCCGGTCTTGGGGATCGGGTACTGCGTGTGATCCGCATGGTACTGATCGTCATGCTGGTCTACACAGCAATTGCGGAGGCGGTGATCGAATGGCATCCGGAGTGGTTCATCCGGATCTTTTCCGACACGCCGGATCTTGTGGAGCAGACCGTGCCGCTTCTGCGGATCTTTCTGATCTTTTTTGTGTTTCAGTCTCTGCAGTTCAGTGCTCAAAGCACATTCAAGGCGCTGAACAAGAAAAAACGGGCCATTTTCTTTTCGCTTTTCCGGAAAGTCATCATCATGGTTCCCCTGATCCTCTTTCTGCCGTACTGGAACAATTTTGGGGCGGAAGGGGTCTTCTGGGCGGAACCGGTATCCAATCTTCTGGGCGGAAGCTGTGCTTTTGCATGCATGCTCATCACTCTTGTGCCCGAATTGCGGCGCTTGAAACCGGCTCAGCAGTCTTCCATGGAGGCGTCCAGCAGCTTCCGGTAGTGCATCCGGTCCAGGGCCTTCTGAAGCTGATGCCGGGCAGAGGGGTTTGCGGTACGCCTGCCTCCCATTTCCGGATTGAGGATCATTGTGGCGTGGTCCAAATGGATCATGTGGGGCATGAGTTCTTCCGGCTGGAAAAAGACCATGCGGTATCCGGCGGCGACCAGTTTCCGGTGAATTGCTATGCCGGCGGTCTCCCCTTCGTCAAATTTCAGCTGCATGGATTTCAGGAGACTTGTCCGGTAAATGGCACAGTGGCTGCGCAGATACCAGTGGTCCCGGTAACAGCGTGTGAGTTCGCCGAACTTCCTTCCTTTGAAGGGGGCCGCCACATAGTTCCGCAGAAATTGTTCCACCGTTTTTCCAGCCCGTTTCCATGGGGAAAAAGACTCCAGTTTCCAGCTTCCGGTACCGGCCACCATGGGATCCCCGAAAGGCTTCAGCAGCATTTCCGGAGCCTTGTCGTCCAGAAAAAAAGTGTCCGTGTGGATGGACATGACAAAATCGGTGTCCGTTTCCGCCAGTCCGAGGTCCAAAGCCCGGGCGTGCGCCTGTGCCGGTTTTTCGCCGGGAAGCGCCTTCCTCTCGATCAGGTGTATCCACGGGACGCTTTTCAGATACTCCATGGACTCGTCCCCGGAATCATTGTCAATGACAATGACACGGAGCCGGGAAATATCAAGCCTGGTGCGGATCGTCCGGAGGCAGAGTTTGGTCAGATCCCTCGTCCGGTACTGGGGGATCAGCAGCGTAAGACACGGGTCATTTGAAGAGCTCATCAAGATCATCCTTGTCTTTTTTCGTCTCTTCCTTGACCTCTTCGATCTGCTGTTCCGGGTGGGCTTTTTCGTATTCGGCAGCCTTGGACGCGGCATCAAGGAAGCGGGGACTGCGGACGGCGATCTCGTGCATCAGTTCGTACCAGCGGCGTTCGTTGCCCTGGGCAAGCTGATATCCGGCCAGAATATACATGCCGGTAAGCATGGTGCGTCCGGCCTCCATATTGTCGTAGAACTCTTCCATGACCTTGAGTCCCCGCTCGATATCGCCGCTCTCGTAGAGGCAGCGGCCGATGGCGAAGCGGCTCTCCGCTTCTTTTTGGAGACTGCGTCCGGAGAGTTTATATTCCTCGATGGCTGCAGCGTATTCCTTCAGCTCGAAATAGATTTCCGCCAGTTCAAAATGGAGCAGGGCGTCTTTGGGATAGAGTTCGCTGCGTTTCCTGGCTTTTTTGAACCGGTAGGCCAGCCGGTGCTGTTCCAGATCCTTGATCTGCTGTTCGGCATTCTCATAGGACTCAGGAGACTCGCGCAGGAGTTTCAGGGATTCATCGATCTGGCAAAGGTATGCCTTTTCGATGGCCTTGTCGATCATGGGGTCCAGGGCGCCGAGGCGCTCTGCCACGGCTTTGTATTCCTTCTGGGCGTTTTCGTAATCCTGGGCGACCATATAGGCTTCCGCCAGTTTTTTGCGCATGTCGATGGAGTCGTTGGCAAGGAGTTCCTTGGTGAAACGCTTGATGAGGATGGCCGCCTGATCCGCATCGTAGATGTTGCCGTCGATGAGCTGCTGGATCACGGCCTCGCCGTCGGCATCGTCAATCTTCTTCACCGGTCGGCGGATGCGTTCAAGCTTTTCCTTGGCATAGGCCAGCTTGGCCGCCAGTTTGGTGTCTTTCGGTGCAAAGCGTTTGACGAGAGTCAAAGCCTCCACTGCGATGAAGGGCGCATCCATTGCCAGTGCCGCATCCGCCATGGCGTACAGGACCTGGGGATTGTTCAGATTGAGCGCCAGAAGTTCTTCGCATTTGGCAATGGCCAGATGGGGATTGACCAGCGTGAGGTTTTTGATTTTCGGCAGCAGGATGGCTGTTCTGATCTGAGCGATGAATTTTCCCAGACCGTTGATTTTCTTCAGTTTTTCCAGTTCCAGTTCCCGGAGTTTTTCTCGCGCGGGCGCCAGATCGGGAAATTCCTGAACGACTTTTTTGAACCGCTGCAGCGCCGTTTCCATCGGCATGACCGCAGCGATGCTCCTTGCATGATTGAATTCATCCTTGGCCTTGATGGAGGCCTGCTCCAGCGTTTTAGCGTCCAACATGAGAGCCTCTGCTTTATTAGGGTACCTCTGAAAATTCATTCTGACGCCTTGGGGTTGCTGTGCAAAGCCCGCCTTGCGCTATTTTTCGGCAGTTACCGCTTGGGGCAGCAGCCTCAAATTCGCACGAAAGCGTCATTTTGCACATCGTTTCCCAATCCGTATCATTTGAATTATCAAATGTTCCCATTAGACTTGACTACTTTCCGAAATATAGCATATTATTGAAGAAAAAGCAAATTTTTACAGTACGGTTCGAATGAAAAAGGCATATCAGCAGCTTGCCGTGCTTCTCGGCGCACACTTTTACGCTGACATGACCAGCGGACTTCTGGCAGGATTTCTGCCGGTGGCGCTGAATCGTTTCCACCTGGATCTGAGTTTGGGCGTGATTCTGCTTACCTGCATGGGGATCGGCAGCAACTTTCTGCAGGTTCCGGCGGCAAAAATCTGCGCGCGCCGGACCGGCCCGGCCGGATTGCTTGCGGGGCTGGCGCTGTGCGCGAGTTTTGTACTGTTGGGGACCCTGCCGGAACATACGCCGCTGTTGGTTCTGTGTTTTCTGATGTTTCTGGTCGGATCCGGCATTGCCCTGGTGCATCCGCAGGGGCTGCGGGGGCTTCAGTCATTGGACGGAATCTCTCCTGCAGTCAGCACGCCGATATTCATGGTCGGAGGATTTCTGGGGTTTTCCGTAAGTCCCTTTGCGGGGGGACTCCTGGTGGAATATTTTGGTCTGAAGGGACTCTTCTGGCTGCTGCCGGTTTCTGTCGTTCTGATGGCGGGGACCCTTGCGGTTCGCATCCAGCTGGCGGAGGACATGCCGGCGGAGAAGAAAAAACAGCCATGTTCCGCCCCGGTTCCGGTATGGAGCTTCCGGCGGATGCTCTGGATGGCATTTTTCCTCAATCTCGGGACGGTGACGATTTCTTCGCTGATCCCTGCCATATTGCATGAACGCAGCTTTTCGCTGGGGTTCGGCGGTTTCAGCGCCATGCTTTTCAGTCTGGGGTCGGCCTGCGGGTCGCTGGTGATCGGAGCCCTGTGCCGGACCCGGCGTCCGGAGCGGCTGATTTTCCGGGGGCTCTTCTGGGGGAGCTCGCTTGGAATTCGGCTTCGGGATGTCGCGCCCGCCTCGTCGGGCGGGCTTGATCGGGGGAATGGAGGCTCGAGAGCGCGAAGCGCG
>DCGO01000001.1:0-378 GCA_002314605.1 Lentisphaeria bacterium UBA1776
CCCACTCGTTGTCATACCAGGCGCAGACCTTGACGAAGGTCTTGTCCAGCTGGATACCGGCCTTGGCGTCGAAAATGGAGGTGCGGCTGTCGTTGCGGAAATCGGTGGAGACCACCGCATCCTCGGTGTAGCCCAGGATGCCCTTGAGCTCGCCGTCGGCAGCAGCCTTCATGGCCGCGCAGATCTCTTCATAGGTGCACTCGGTGTTGAGCTCCGCGACCAGGTCAACGAAGGAAACATCGCTGGTGGGAACGCGGACGGACATGCCGGTGAGTTTGCCGTTCAGAGCCGGGAGAACCTTGCCCACCGCCTTGGCAGCGCCGGTGCTGGAGGGGATCATGTTCTCGAGGATACCGCGGCCGCCGCGCCAATCCTTCT
>DCGO01000001.1:425-2172 GCA_002314605.1 Lentisphaeria bacterium UBA1776
GTGGCGGCATGGATGGTGGTCATCAGACCGCGCTTGATGCCGAACTTGTCGTTCAGAACCTTGCTGATGGGGGCCAGGCAGTTGGTGGTGCAGCTGGCGTTGGAGATGATCTTCTGCCCGGCATAGGTCTTGTCATTCACGCCATAGACGAACATCGGAGTGGCATCCTTGGAAGGAGCGCTCATGATGACCTTCTTGGCACCGGCCTTCAAGTGAGCGGAAGCCAGCTCTTCGGTCAGGAAGAAACCGGTGGACTCCACCACCACATCCACATCCAGGGCGCCCCAGGTGATGGCGGCGGGATCCTTCTCCGCGAAGATCTGGATCTTGTTGCCGTCAACGATCATGTAGTTGCCCTCGACCTTGATGTCATGGTTGAAAATTCCATGGACCGAGTCATACTTGAGCATGTAGGCCAGATACTCCGGATCCAGAAGGTCGTTGATGCCGACCACCTGAATGTCCTTGCCGAAGTTCTCCACCGCCGCGCGGAACACCATCCGGCCGATACGGCCGAACCCATTGATACCGACTTTGATCATTTTTTCAATCCTTTTTGGTTAGGTTGGTTGGAAAACATTTTGTCCCATAATATACCCTGCATTTCCCGTTCTGTCAAGTTTTTTCACCCGGCATAAACGGGATTTGCACAGAATTTTCTACTTGGAGAGAATCCCCAGCCAGTTCTGGATCACCGGCGCAAACTTCACGATCACCGGGGCAAATACAATGGCCACCATGCTCATGAGTTTGATGAGAATATTGAGCGACGGCCCGGAGGTATCCTTGCAGGGGTCCCCGACAGTATCGCCGATGACCGCCGCGCCGTGCACCGGGTTCCTGGTGCCGTCCGGCAGCTTCTTACCGCCGTGGGCGCCCTTTTCGATGTACTTCTTGGCATTATCCCACGCGCCGCCGGCATTGTTCAGCATGGTGGCCAGCAGGAAGCTGGTGACCAGTCCGCCGGCCAGCAGCCCCACGATCCCCGGGACCCCCAGCACCAGACCCGCCGCCACCGGCACCACAATGGCCAGCATGGCCGGGATCACCATTTCCCGCTGGGCTCCCGCCGTGGAAATCTCCACGCAGCGCGCGTAATCCGGCTTCGCCTTGCCATCCATGATCCCCGGCATACTCTTGAACTGACGGCGGACCTCCTCCACCATGGCACCGGCCGCCCGCCCCACGGCCTTCATGGTCATGGCGCAGAAAACGAAAGCCATCATGCCCCCGATGAACATGCCGCACAGAAGCAGCGGATTCATCAGATGAAGCTCATACTGCTCCACCAGTTTCTCCATGACGCTGGTCATATCCGTCTGGAGTCTGCCAACCGCCGTGTAAATGGTGTCGCCGGAAACTTTGTCCACCACCTTGGTGACCTTGGTGGTCGCCAGTGTCACAAGGTTGTCCTGACTTCTGACGTCAAGATGCAGTTTGCCGCTCCAGACCCGGGCTTCCTCGAGGAAGCTTGCCAGAAGCGCCAGCGCCGTCAGTGCGGCGGAACCGATGGCAAAACCCTTGCCCGTGGCCGCCGTGGTGTTGCCCAGAGAATCCAGTGCATCGGTCCGCTCCCGGACTTCCGAAGGCAGTCCGCTCATCTCCGCATTGCCGCCGGCATTGTCGGCGATGGGCCCGTAAGCATCCGTGGCCAGCGTGATCCCCAGCGTGGAAAGCATCCCCACTGCAGCAAAACCGATCCCGTAAAGCCCCATGGAGAAATCATGGAACCCGCCGGCAAAACCGA
>DCGO01000001.1:2191-33689 GCA_002314605.1 Lentisphaeria bacterium UBA1776
GACCGAAGGCGCAGATGATCCCCGCCACAATGGTCACCACCGGAATCCCGCAGGAAAACATGCCGGTGGCCAGGCCGTCGATGATGGTGGTCGCCGGTCCCATGACCGCCTGCGCCGCGATCCCCCGGGTGGGAGCGTATTCATCGCTGGTGTAGTATTCGGTCCCCTGACCGATGATCACCCCGGCGGCCAATCCGGCAACAATGGAACCGAAGATCCCCCAGGAAATGAAGCCCAGCCAGACCAGAAACGCCGCCGCCGCCAGAATCAGGATGGAACTCCCGAGAGTCCCGGTAAGAAGTCCCCGGAGAAGGTTCTTCTGCGTGGCGCCTTCCTTGCACTTCACCAGACACATGCCGATAATGGACAGCACCGTCCCCATGCCGGCCACGATCATGGGAGCCAGCACCATTTTCAGCGGCTCATCCATAAAGGGATGCTCCGCCACCACCGCCGCTCCAAGAGCCGCCGTGGCCAGAATGGAACCGCAGTAGGATTCGTACAGATCCGCACCCATGCCGGCCACATCGCCCACATTGTCCCCCACGTTGTCGGCAATGGTGGCCGGATTGCGGGGATCATCCTCCGGTATCCCGGCCTCCACTTTGCCCACCAGATCGGCACCGACGTCGGCGGCCTTGGTGTAGATTCCGCCGCCCACCCTGGCAAAGAGCGCCTGAGTGGAGGCCCCCATGCCGAAGGTAATCATGGTGGTGGTGATATGGCTGTATTTGGCAACAATGCTGCAGCCCTTTTCGACGATCTCAAGGCCGAAAAAACTCAGCCCCGTCTGCATGTGACAGGGAGTGTAAATGACTTTGTCAAGGATGAGATACCAGAGGCAGATGTCAAGAAGTCCCAGACCGACCACCACCAGTCCCATGACGGCACCGGAACGGAACGCCACCTGCAACCCCCGGTTCAGTCCCTCGCTGGCCGCCTGAGCCGTCCGGCTGGAAGCCGCCGTGGCCGTGCGCATGCCGATGTAACCGCAGAGTCCGGAGAAGAAACCGCCGGTCAGAAACGCCACCGGGACGAAGGGATTCTGGATCCCGAAGTACGCCAGCACGGCGAAAACCACAAAGAGAATCAGGAATACGCACCCCACGATCCGGTACTGCCGCTTGAGGTAAGCCATGGCACCTTCGCGGACAAAGCCGGCGATTTCCTGCATCCGCTCATTGCCGGGCTTGGCCGACAGCATCCGGCGGTAAAACTTGAGTGCCACCAGAAGTGCAAGAATGGATGCCAGAGGCGCCACCCACCAGAGCAGAGGCAACCCCAAGAACATTTCTCCGGAAAAGGGCACAACCGGCCCTGCCGGACACTCCGCCGCACCGACTGCGGTCCCCACCCCAAGGAGACCGCCCAACGACAGCAATCTTTTCATTTTTCTTCCTTTATTTTGATGTTGATGGAAACGAAAATACCTCAAAACAGGTCAGCTCGTAATATACACCGGAACCAGGATATTTTCAAATATCCCAAATTCCAGGCCGTCAGCGGGAAACCGGATCGATCACCAGCGTCAGCAGAAACTTCTGCGCCTTCCCTGGCTGAAGTTTTTCCCATGGGCGGGAGTAGATCCCAAGAATTTCGCAGCGGCCGGACCGGACCGCCCGGAAAGTCCACTCCCGCATGCCGGGCGCCCCGCAGAGTCTTCCGTCCGGAGCCTTGAAATCGCTTTTGACGCTCTCCACGATCCCGTCGGCCGGAATGAAAAATTTCCAGCAGTAGCCCGTGGTGGGATTTTCCCTGACCCGGATCATCCGGCATTCGCCCGCCGTCATCCGGCAGACCGACCCGAAGTCTTTTTCCGTCAGCACCGGAACCGGGGAAGCTCCCTGTCCGGAAGATGGTGTTTCCGCCATCCGGCAGCCTGCCGTCAGGATCAGACTTCCCGCAAGGACAAAGCATGCGGCAATGCGTTTCATGCGCCGGGCTCCTTCCGTTTTTTGAGCTGATGATACTCGATCAGGCTGTTCAGCCACCCGTTCAGGGTCCGCCAGTAGGCCTGACTGCACTCCGGCAGGGGATCATTGTTGATCCCCGCATCCATCAGCTGCTCCAGAAATTCTCCCTTCGTGCCGTCCACTTCGGGCAGGAGTCCGTTTTCGTAGAGAAACGCGGCCTTGAAAAGTACCGCGCACTGCATCATGCTCCATACCCCGGCCCCGCCCGGGGCGGCGGAAAGGTGCCGGAGAACATTCACCAGCGTGTCGAACGTCAGCGGCAGCGGAATATCCGGCTGGGTATTGTCCAGCAGAAACCGGGCGATGCGTCCGGCGAAAATCAGGTGTTTGGGCTGTCCGGAAACGGCGGAAAAATCTTCTTTCAACTCCGCCGACTTCAGGTTTCCAAGCTGGGATTTTTCCGACATGGAATACTCCACGGCAAGTTCCTGAAAGAGATCCACCACCGGAAAGCTGCTGCCGGAGATCTTCTGCGCCCCATGGGCCATCAGATCCAGCCGTCCGGCATCCGGACTCAATGCCCGGACCAACAGCGCGGACTCCTGACAGGGCCGTTTTTCCAGAATGACGCAGTCCGTCTCCATAACTACTGAAGTTTTTCCTTCAGGAGAGCCACCACGCTCTGGGGATTGGCCTTGCCCCGGCTCACTTTCATGACCTGCCCCACCAGGAACTGCAGGACCTTGGCATTGCCCGCCTTGAACTGTTCCACCTGAGCAGGATTGGCGGCAATGGCCTGATCCACAAAGGCCGCCACAGCGCCGTCGTCATTGACCTGTGCAAGGCCCTTGCTCTTCACAATCTCGTCCGGAGCCGTTCCGGTGCGGAACATCTCGGCAAAAACATCCTTGCCGATCCGGTTGTTGATGACCCCTTTGGCAATCAGTGCCACCAGAGACGCCAGCTGTTCCGGCTTGACCGGGCAGTCGGCAATGGCGGTTTTGGTCTCGCCCAGAAGCCGCAGAAGTTCCGAGATCGTCCAGTTGGCCACCTGCTTCGGGGCATCGGATCCGGCGGCGGCGCGGTCAAACCAGGAGGCCACATCCTGATCCGCCGTAAGCACCTCGGCATCATAGCGGGATATCCCATAGTCGGCCACCATTCTCCGGCGCATGGCTTCCGGCAGTTCCGGCAGCGATGCACGGATGGACTCGATCTCCTCTTTGCTCAAACGCACTTCCATAAGGTCCGGATCCGGAAAATACCGGTAGTCGTGAGCTTCTTCCTTGGTCCGCATAAGATAGGTTTCGCCGTGATCGTCATTCCAGCCACGGGTCTCCTGACGGAGCGTATGCCCGGCATCCAGCTCTTCTGCCTGCCGGGCCATTTCGTACTCCACGGCCCGGTGGGCAGCCCGGAAACTGTTCAGATTCTTGATCTCGATCTTGGTACCGAACTCCTTCTGCCCGAAGGGACGAAGAGAAATATTCACATCGCAGCGCATCTGTCCCTTTTCCATATCGCAGTCGCCGATGCCGCCGTAACGCATGATCTCCTTGAGACCGGTCAAGTACGCATAAGCCTCATCAGCGCTGCGCATGTCCGGTTCGCTGACGATCTCCAACAGGGGCACGCCGGAACGGTTGAAATCCGCCCCTGTGAATTTTCCGAAATGCGTCAGTTTGGCCGGATCCTCTTCCAGATGAATGCGGGTGATCCCCACCTGCCTTTCCGCCAGATCCTGCCCGGAAAACCCTTTGCCGCCGCCGATTTCCAGATAGCCCCCGGTACAGAACGGCATGTCGTACTGGGAGATCTGGTAATTTTTGGCCAGATCGGGATAAAAATAGCTTTTGCGGTCGAATTTGCTGACTTCCGCAATTTTGCAATGTGTGAGAAGCCCGGCCCGCACCGCCTTGACAATGGCTTCATGATTCGGCACAGGCAGGGTACCGGGATACCCAAGGCAGACGGGACAGACCAAAGTATTGGGTTCGGCTCCGAACCGGTTCGGGCAGGAACAGAACATTTTGCTTCGGGTCCGGACCTGAACGTGTACTTCCAGACCGATCACGGCTTCATATTTCATCATCAATACTCCAGGATCATGGTTTCGTATATTTTATAATGTACCACATCCGGCAGATTTTGCAACCGCCGGACCGCTTACTCGGCAAAACGGATCTTCTCCACCGGTCCCCGGATGCCGGCAAGGATCATGTCCGCCACACTCTGCCGCAGTCCGGGCACCCCATCGGGAGAACTCTCCAGATATTCCCCGATAAAATCATCCATGTCCGGGACTGTAAGATAAAAAGGCAGTGCCGCCGCCGGTTTGCCGGACCGCTCCCGATACAGGCTCTGGATCCGGTCCCGGAGTCCGGAAAGACGCAGTCCCGCTTCGGCCAGGACCGGCTGAAGTTCCATTTCCAGCATGGGGGGTTCCCATTCGGCTTTTTTGGCCATGCGGGTAAGGAAAAGCGCAGCCCGGATACTCGGAAAAAGCCGTCCCACCCCATGCAGACGGCAGACATTTTCCGGCAGGCCTTCCGCAGGACCAAGGAGAGTCCGCACTTCCTGCGGCGTCAAAACAAACCGGTCGTCCACCCGCCGGACAGCAGGACTGCCCGGCAAAGCCTCCGGAAGCGTGATGGGGGAAGCCGGAGCAAAGGAATCAAAGTGCCGCGCCAGTTCCACCATAAGCTCCGGAGCAGCCTCGTCCGCCCCCAATTTTCCCAGCGCTCCGGAGACAAGTCCCGCCAGTTCCCGCAGATGCTCCGCCGATCCGGCAAAATACTTCCGCAAAACCTGTTCCACGCAGGGAAAAGCCGCAGAAAAACTCACTTTGGACTGGACCGGCGCCCCCCGGCGGTAAACGGCGGAAACCTCTCCGTACCCGGTGTTCTCCAGGATCCGGATCACCATGTCATCGACTTCCCTCCGGCTGAAAACACGCTCATCCCGCCCGGAATGTTCCAGTGCATACTCCACCGCCAGCGCAATATCGCCGGCCAGATAGCAGGACTCCTCCAGACCGGCACCCAGAAAACAGCGGACCAGAGTATCCCGGAGTTCCATGGGATCAAACATGCTTCTTTCCTCGCCGGACAGGAGCCAAATGGGTTTCATTGCCGCCTGGATCATGGTCTTTCCCTTACTTCAGTGCCCGGATCTCGGCAATGAATTCCTCCACATCCTTGAACTGACGGTAAACCGATGCAAAACGCACGTAGGCCACCTGATCCAGCTGCCGCAGGGCCTCCATGACCCGCTTTCCGATCTCGGCACTGGAAACTTCCTTGTCGAAATCCCGCTGGACACCGAGGGTCAGCTCATCGGAGATCCGGTCGATCTCCTCGGGATTGACGGGCCGTTTGTAACAGGCATTGGCAATGCCTCTCCGCAGTTTCTCCCGGTCGAAATCTTCCCGGATATTGCTTCTTTTTACGACTTTCAGATCATCCCGGATAATGCTTTCATAGGTGGTGAACCGGTGTCCGCAGGCCAGGCACTCCCGGCGGCGGCGCACCGCAAGATCCTCCCGGACGGACCGGGAATCGATCACTTTGTCTTCCAGACAGCCGCACATGGGACAACGCATGATCAGCGCCCCAGAAGAAAGTTGATGCTCTGAAACGGAACGAGCGCCATCCCGCCCCACGCCGGACTGCCGTTCAGATTCTGCTGCATATACCCGGTGATCCGGAGAAAATCCCGCCAGTCCCGCCGCCGCAGCGATCCGTCCTGTCTTGAAACATGGTCGGAAAAAACCAGTCCGCAAATGATATTCGGCTCCCCGACACCCTTGTAAAGCCCCCGGAGCGAAGCAAGATACTCACTGGGGACATTCCCATGCCCCGTCACAATGATCCGGTCGGCATGCTTCAGAAAATCCGTACTTTTGCCCAGTTCCAGATCCCCTTTGACCGCCCGTTCATGATAAAACGCGGGAAGTACCACCGAAAATTTGAGATTCTCCTCATGAGCACGGAGCCGCATTCCATTCAGACATTTGATGAAATCCTTTATCATCAGGTCATTATCGGAGCCGATCCCGTAATCGTCTTCACTCCAGCGGTACATCTGACCCACCGGAAGCCGGAGATTGCTCCCGGTCAGGAGATGCAGACACGGCCGGATCGTGATCCCTGCAGCGGGATATTCGTCCGGCAGACGGCGGTTGATCCTCACGGCCTCATCAAACACCTCTTCCAGCAGCCGATCCGCGGAACGGCCTCCGCGGTGCCGTTCCTCCAGAAACGCCTCTTGCACCAGCACCAGATCGCTGCGGATCCCGACCTCTCCCAGCGATTCGATCATATCCAGCAGCAGATCCCTGCGCCCCCAGGAGAAGAGATCGGCGGACTCCACATTCATATAGACGTAATTGACCTGCAGAAGTTTCAGCCGTTCGACCAGATCCTTCCGGCAGTTGTGATACAGCGAAAGGTCCAGTTCCCGCAGAAGAACGGCCCGCAGAGGTTCTTTTTCCCAAAGTTTCACCAGTTCTCTTCCGCGGGAACGCATTTCCTCCGTGACCGGCGGCAGCGACTGATATTCAGGGGCCTCCTGAACCCTGCATCCGGAAGTCAGAAAAAACAATCCGGCCAGCACGGCTCCAGTACTCAATATCCAAGAAAATTTCATTCGGAAACTCCTCACTCGGAAAATATATTTTACAAACAGTACACCATTCCGGCGCAAAAGCAAGCCGGGAAATTTTTTTTTTGAAAAGCATTTGACAAGGAACGTGCGGCATGCTATATTAAGGTTCAGTCATCGACCGAAAACACATATCAATAATAGAGGTGATAATATGTCGCAGCATCCCAGTCTCCGCATCGGCGGCAAGATCCGCAAGCAGCGTAATGTCATGAAGCGCTATGAGCGGCTTGATCTGCTTCGCGCCGAGGGCAAGATCCCCGAGAACAAGGTTCTCGGTCTGCCCAAGACCAAGGCCATTGATGGTCAGTGAGTTGATGAGTTTTCCTGTTTCATCGGGAAAACCGGCGTAAAAGCAGCTGTCCGTAACGGGCAGCTGTTTTTTTATTGTTTTTATCCCAGATCATTTCATCCGGAGCATCCGTCAGAATGGTGCGAAAAAAATATCTGATCAGGTCCAGAGATGAGTTTCTGTGCGGTGTGATCCTGATCGCCGCAGGCATCGCCCTGAGACTTCGCCAGCTGGCATGCTTTGAGTTCAAGGACGATCAGGCCAGACTGGTGCTGAACGGACTCTGCGCCCTGCGGGATCTCTTCTGCGTCACCTTTTCCCAGCCGGGAAGTTCCGGTATTCCGAATCCGGCAGGGGGAGCGATTTTTGCCGGAGTGATCGCACTTTTCGGAACCTCGCCAATGACCTTTGCCGCGGGCTTCGTTCTCTTATCCATTCTGACAATCGCCGGAGTCTATTGGGCTCTGCTGCCGGTGCTGGGGAGACAGCGCACATGGTTCTGCACCGTTCTGACCGGAATCTCGCCGGTGCTGATCTGGAATGCATCCAATCTCTGGGGACCGGGCCTCCTGATCTTTTTCACCGCACTTTTCCTGCGGGGGATCGCCCGTTATACCGGCGGGGGGAACCGTATGGAACTGATCCTGGCCGGAACTGCGTCAGCCCTTGGGGCATGGATCTTCCACCTTTCGGCACTCTTTCTTTTTCCCGGCATGATTTATGCGGCAGTCAAGCGGAAACCCTGCAGAAAGGAACTTCTGGCGCTTACCGGGATCGGATTGCTTCTTTTCGGGCCGTGGATCAACGGTCTCCTGTTCCGGTGGGACCATGTCACCCATACCCTGCCGTCTTCCGTTGGCGAGAAACTGCAGGCATGGATCTGGAATCTGGCCTCTTTCGGCAACGGTCTCTTTTTC
Source organism: Lentisphaeria bacterium UBA1776 (assembly GCA_002314605.1). Classification (GTDB taxonomy): domain Bacteria; phylum Verrucomicrobiota; class Lentisphaeria; order Victivallales; family Victivallaceae; genus UBA1776. The sequence continues at coordinate 9,976 of DCGO01000001.1, forward strand.
CGGGAATATTTTCCCTTTCCGGAATGGCCGGGAAATGTGATCGCAGCAGCAGTCTGCAGTGCATGTCTGGCCGCACTCCTCTTTTACCTCGGTGTGCGGCACCGGATCCGGAACCGGGCGGAACAGACGGCGCTCCTGCTGACCGCCGTTGTCCCGGTACTGTATCTCCTGCTGGGATTCAGGGTGTACCCCCATTACTTTATGGTGATCCTGCTGCCGGTGAACGGGCTGTGCGCCCGGGGACTCATGCAGTTTCCGGGCCGGCTGCGGTGCATGGTGCTGATCCTGACCGGAGCGGCAATGCTCGGCGTCACGCTTTACTGGCAGAACCGGGTTCTGAAAGGCAACGGACACTGGTACGAATTCGGTCCCTCCGGAAATTATCTCGAATCCATTGCCTCGGAACTGGACGGTGACACGATATGGAACCTCCGGATCACCGCCGACAACAAGGCGGGGAGAAAACTTGATCCGATTGCAGCAACCTGTATTTTCGACCGCCACATGCAGAAGAATGGCACGCCGAAACGGCTGATCCTGCGCTGGAACGATGCGGAACGGAAATTCATCCGCGCCCTGCGGTAACCTTTATTTTCATGAAAATCGCAAAAAATACTTGCATCGGACACGTTCCCGGTGTACCTTATCCCGGACATTCCGGAGAAATCTGTACTATGATGAGCAATGATGCATTTCTGATCCTCTTTTTGATCCTGATCGCTTTGATGACCATTATCCCGCTCTTTCTGCGGCGCATGAAGGTACCGTCCGTCATTGCACTGCTGCTGGCAGGAATGCTTATCAGCCCCAACGGGCTGGATCTCCCCGGGCGCCTCGCCCCCCTTCTGGCAATGCTGGGCGGCACGCCGGAAATGGTGCAGGCTCAGAGCATCGCCCTCATTGACTCTCTGGGATCACTGGGACTGCTTTTTCTCATGATGCTTGCCGGCATGGAGGCGGATTTCAAGCTGATCCAGTCCAGCAGGAAACCGGTGATCGCCCTGAGCATTCTCACATTCATCCTTCCGGCGATTTCGGGGTATCTGGTTTACAACTGTTTCAAGGCAGGCGATTTTCCGGGAAAACTCCTGTATGCATCGCTTTTTGCCTCGCACTCGGTGGGGATCGTCTTCCCCATCGTGCGGGAACTCAACCTTTCCCGTACACGGTTCGGGGCCGCAATCCTCATTTCCACCGTCATCACGGATATCGCCAGCATCGTTCTTCTGGCCGTCAGCGTCCAAATGAAAAAACAGCTTTCATCAGCGGGAATGCAGACCGCCCACAGTCTGTCTCTTTTTGACTATCTGGACCCGGCCAAACTCGGTCCCTGGTTCATCGTGCTCTTTCTGGGGGTGGTCCTGCTCTATTTCGTCATGGTACTGCATCTGGTGCCCAGAGTCGGCAATGTGATCCTGAAAGCCATTCCCTGCGGGGAAGACGGGATCATCACCTGTTTTCTCTTCCTCGTGCTGGCGGCGGTGCTGATCGGGGAATTTCTCGGCATCAATCTGATCGTCGGCGCCTTTCTGGCGGGACTGGGCCTCTCAAAGATCATGAAGTCCGGCGGAGATGTCTTCCGGAGGTTCGAAGGGATCGGCTACGGATTTCTGATACCTTTTCTCTTCATCTCCATCGGGATGAAGACCGATATGCGGGTGCTTTTCCAGTCGGCGGGCAATCTGGAAATCATCGTGCTGACCATAGCAGGTCTGGTTTTCAGCAAAGTGTTTTCCGGCTATATTGCCATGCGTATCACCGGATTCTCCCATGCCAAAGGATTGTGCGCCGGCATGATGACGGTACCCCAGCTTTCCGCTACACTGGCAGCGGCGGCAATCGGGAAAGATCTGGGAATGCTGGACAGCAATTTCTTCAACGCCGTCATCATCCTCTCCATTGTGACCACTCTGCCGGTACCGAATATCGTCCGTGCGATCATTGACCACTGTCATCTGACCTTCACCGAACTCAGCGATGAAGAGCCCAATGCCTTTGAGGTCAGGGAAGACGACGACCTTCTGTAGTGCTTTCTCTCCGGAGGAGCTCCTCAGTCCGAAAGAAGCCGGGCCACCCGGTAAAATTCCGTCATGCTCCACGCCTGGGCGCTGCATCCCTGTTCCGCATGAGGAGCGTCCCCGTCGGCGATCTCTGCGATCTGCCCGGGGATCCCCCGGTCCGCACGGTAGCTCCCCGCGTACAGGAGCGCCAGCGCACTCTCACGGTCCCCATCGGCCATATAAAGCGCCTCACAGTAGCTCGGATACAGCCACCCCCATGCGGTGCCGTTGTGATACGCCGCCTTGCGGGAGGTGTCTTCCGGTCCCCGGTAGTGCCCGATATACGGATTCTTCGGATTGTTCAGGAGCTGTCCGTGGAAAGATACCGGAAGAAGATACGACACCTGCCGGTCCGAAAGACTCCGGATCGCCCCCGGCGTCAGGAGTTCCTGCGCGCTCCGGATCACAGCGATCTTCCGCTCCAGCCGGGTGATCGCCCCCAGCGTCACCGCCAAAAGCTGATTGGGCCGCACATGGTCGTCTGCAATGGCCGATACCGCACTGCCGCGCCCGTGAAGACAGTCCGAAAAACGATTGAGTCCGGGAAGATAAAAACGGCTTTCAATGGCCTCCCTCACCTGCTGCGCCCCGTCGCGATCTCCCGCAAAATCCAGCATGGCCTGCCACAGGGCCTGAATCTCAATGGGATATCCTTCCCTGGGCGTTCCCGCCGGGAAATTGGTGTCCATCCAGGTAAAGTGGGCGGGACTGAAGACCAGTAAACTCTCCGGATCCACCCGGATCCCGTTGGGGGTCCCTCCCCGGTAACAGCGGACAATATTACGCAGGATCTCCCCGAAAGCGCGCCCGCGGCAGTCCCGTTTCAGCAGCGCATCGCCGAATTTTTCCACAAAATCCCGGGCGGCCACCCCCATCCACAGAGGCGCATCGCAGGTATCACGGTTCCCCACTTCGGAACCGTGAATGATATTGGGAATGGTACCGTTTTCTTCAAATCCGGCAAACTGGCAGAGAATGTCCGCCGCTTCATCCCGGTGTCCGGAGGCGATCAGCCCCCGCAGCGCGATCAGGGTATCCCGTCCCCAGTCAAGGAACCACGGATACCCGGCAATCACGGTGGAAAGACCATCCCGGGCCGCCGTGTAAGCGGACAAAGACGCTCCCGCCGCCTGCATGGGATCGCGCTCCGCCACCAGGGGTGCCTGACGGTCCAGATCCTCCGGACAGCTGCCGCTCCATGCCCGCAAAATTTTCGACTCCCCGCAGCGCAGGGTAAATTCGAGATATCCGGGACTGAAGAGATCCGTTTCCGCCTTGAGACCGTAACGGGCCTCCATCTCGAAATGCTCCATATACTTCCATTCCGGCTGGGAAACGAACCGCCCGCCGGGGACCTCCAGCGTAAGAGGATGGACCGGATCCGGCGCAAAAGTGAAGCCATCCTTCGCCGGACGCACCGCCGCAGGAAAACTCTTTTCCGGCCCGGCATAGGCAAGAGTCACCTCGTGATTGACCCGGCACTCCACATCCGGACGCAGGATGATCCTGACCTCCGGTGCCGCCTCCGGCCGGGGAAGCGCCCGGGTAAACCGGAATTCAATGCCTTCGCCCTCCCGGGAGACCAGAAGTTCAACCGCCAGCAGCGTCACCCGCCCCTGTCCTGACGGAATGCGGAAATTCCACGCTCCACAGTTCATCCCGGCTGTGAAATCCGCCAGCACCCGCTCGTCAATGGCGTAGGAATATCCGTCCACCGAGAGCCACGCCCGAATCCGGGAAAGCAGGACGAAACGGTCCGTGGGATGGGCGCTGTCGCCATTCACGGCCAGCAGGGCGTCATATTTGCTGTACACCCGGCTGAACGCCGCACGGGTCATGGTGTAGCCGCCGTGATGATTGGCTCCGAACATCGCCAGCTGGTTCCCAATGGCTTCTCTCCCGGGGAAACGCATCCGGAAACGGGCATCGGAACTCTTCGGCAGAAGCAGCAGTTCCCCCCGGCTTCTCTTCGAAGGTCCGTGAGCGGGATGACGGACGACCTGCACCACCACCGTCTTCTGACACTCCGGCACCTCCTCCGCCGGGGCGATCAATGCAAAATAGCGACCGTCCGCCGACTGAATGCTCTCTTCGCGCCTCACGGTGAAACCATCCACATACAGTCTTACCCGGAAGGGTTCTGAACAAACCGCCAAAAGCCACGTCCCGGGGGCCATGGGCACCAGCCGCCGCTCATCCCGGCCGATTTCATATTCCGCCATAGGAGGCATGGGAAGACCGGATACCTCCGTCACAAACTTCCACGGGTCCAGCCGCAGCGCTTCCGCAGGGTCCCCGTGACAGGTCCCTCCAAAAAAGTCCATCACCCGGAGCGCTGCCAGTTTGAGGCGCTGGCGCGTCACCCTTGACGGCTCCCGGTTCCCCTCCGGAACAAAACGGGAAGACCCAAGACAGCAGAACCCGCCGGGCGGCAGTTCCACAAAGGGTCCGGCACTGTCCTTCTGCGGAGAAACCATCCTGTCCCCCGCCAGATCCCACGCGGGAACTGCCGGATACGCTTCGGATCTCCAATGGAGTTTCAGCGCATGCTGATGATCCAGATTGACCAGCGCCAGCACCGGCTTCCCCTCCGGCCCCGTCCGGAGGAATGCGACACCGTTGCCGCCGCCGGCGGTGACATTTTCGATCTTCGCTCCGGCGCTGAAGGCCGGATGCTCCATCAGAAGCAGATTCAGCCGGGCCAGGAGTCCGATCAGGTTCGGCGATGCCCCCCAGTTCAACGATCCGGCACCGTGCACATCAATTTTTTCCCGGGCCAGATTTTCCACCCCGTTGGCAAATCCGAAGGCCCCGTTTTCCGACAGAAAAGCGCACAGGGCACAGCGCATGGCGGCAAATTCCGGCGAGGTGGCGGCAAGCCGCAGATTGTCGTGGGTCTCCGCAAAATTCACCAGGATCCCTTTTTCCCGGGAACAGCGGTCCATTTCCGGAAAATACCGGCTCACCGCGTCCCGATCGTAATTCTGAAAGAGTTCCGAGTACGCCCAGTCCAGTCCGGATTCGGAAAGCAGAGATTCCTGCACGGAAATCCGGCCGCCCAGCCCTTCCAGCAGAAACACCGTTGACGGATACTCCTCCCGGACCTTGGCCGTGATATATTCCCATGCTTCCGCAGGCAGCATGTACCCGGCATCGCACCGGAAACCGTCCACCCCGTGCCGGCACCAGTGGAGAAAGACCTCCGCCATCAGCCGGTGGACTGCAGGGTTCTCGTAGTCAAGTTTGCACAAGTCCGCCCAGACCACCCCCCAGGCGCCGGGACTCTCAAAGGTCCCGTCCTCCTTGCGGACGAAATACTCCGGATGCTCGTTCTGCAGCCGGGAAGCCCAGCCGGTGTGATTTACAGGTATATCCAGAAAAATCCGTCCGGATTTGCCGTGGACAGCATCCACCAGTTCCTGAAACTGCTCCATGGGTGTGGCCTTGGGATCGAATTCCGCCAGTTCAGGATCCACCGCAAAGTAATCCGTGGACGCAAAGGGGCTGCCGTAGCGCCCCATCCTGCCGTACACGGTTGGCGTAGGATGAACTGGAAGAAGCTGAATGATCCGGCAGTGAAGATCGTCAAAAATATGATCAAGCTTCCGGATCACGTCACGGAAGGTCCCGGAGGGCGGGATCACGGTGTAGCCGTCGTGATCCATCCGGGCCAGAGTCTCGGCATTTTCGGAAACTTTGCCGGCGCCGAACTGCCGGACGAAGGCACAGTAGATGCAGCTGCCGGCCACATCGGCGGCGGGTTCAACTTTCAGGTAAAAATTGCCGCCGTCCGGCCAGCAGAGTTCCCCGCGGACCCGGCAGCAGCATTTGGCCTCAAAGATCCCCGGTTCAAGAAGGGGAAGTGTAAGCTCAAATCCGCCTTCCACGGCCTTCATGGGGCGGTCGTGCCACGCCATGCCGTCCCGGAGGGATCCGTTTTCGGTGTGTTCAATGATCTCGCACCGCACCGTGTGAGCGTAGCCAAGGGTGGTACGGACAAATGCTTCGGCCCCGGCAGGGGTGCCTTCCAAACGGAAAGTGACGCAGTCGCCGGCATACATGATCTTGCGATCGGGAGTGATAAATTGTTTCATGGTGGGAATACTATACAGCCCGAATATCTTTTCGCAAGAAGAAATCCGGAAAAAATGCGGCTCCGCCGATCCCCCTCAAAAAAAGATCCGGCAGGATGGCCCCTTCCGGACACAGACAAAAAGACGGGACGGAAATGCTTTCAGCACCGCCGCCCCGGTCAGTCAGACACGCAGAACCTGCGTCAGAAATAGCGCTTGAGCAGTCCGGCGAAGGCCGCACCGTGACGGGCCTCGTCCTTGCTCATTTCATGAACCGTGTCGTGGATGGCGTCATAGCCGAGTTCCTTGGCGCGCTTGGCGATGGCCAGTTTGCCGGCGCAGGCGCCGCCTTCGGCTTCCACCCGGCGCTGGAGATTGGTCTTGGTGCAAGGAGCCACGACCTCGCCCAGCAGTTCCGCAAACCTGGCGGCATGCTCGGCTTCCTCAAACGCGATGCGCTTGTAAGCCTCAGCGACTTCCGGGAATCCCTCACGGTCCGCCTGACGGCTCATGGCCAAGTACATCCCGACCTCGGTGCATTCCCCGGTGAAGTTGGCCTTCAGCCCATCAAGGACTTCCGGATCCAAACCGGCATTGTTGGTGACGATGGTGTGCTCGGCGGCCCACTTTATCTCACTGGCGGCACCCTGTTCCACAAACTTGGAAGCGGGGGCCTTGCACTGGGGGCAGGCCGCCGGCGGATTGTCGCCTTCGTACACATAACCGCAGACACTGCACACAAATTTCTTCATTTTTTCCTCCTGTAAAAGTTTACGGCGGGGACACCCCGCCCGGTTAAAGCGATTTCCGGCACACCGGAAAACGGCATCACGGGTACTGTAGCACACAACGCCGTTTTTTCCAGTGAAGGCAAGAAAAATGTCACTTTTTCCCCGATGACGACCAGACGATCACCTCGGACTTCTCCGGGACGAACCCGTGATTGCTCCCCTGCACCCAGCGGATGCTCTTCCGGGGAGTTGCAAGATTCCGGTAGCTGATGGCCAGACCGGAGGGCGGACAGGTGTAGTCCCCCAGTCCCGCCCGGGTAATCTCCACCGTGGCGGTCCGGATGCGTTTGGCCATGAATACCGGATCGTAGTAGTCCAGCGCGGGATCATACTGGATGCGCCATCCACCGTGGAGACGGCCCTTCTTGCTCTGCCCGGCCAGGTCGCAGCACCAGGTGATGGAGGGTTTCGCCACGGTCACATTCTGATCCAGCGCCGCCGCCCACATGGTCTGAAGGCCACCCTGGCTTCCTCCCTGAACGATGAGATTTTTCCCGTCCCACTCCGGACGGCTCTTGAGATACTCCAGCGCCCGGAGGACCCGCAGGACCATGCCGTTGAAAAAGGCCTTTTCCGGGTCCTTGTTCTCCTCCGGATTGAAGGCATAACTGTATTTCGGGGTCCGGATGGACTCGAAGAATTTCTTGTAATACCCGTCCGGCTGGAGCAGTTTCTGGCCGTGGGCGTTCAAAGCAAAGGTGATCCGGCGCGGGACCACACTGCCGGGAGCCCGCTGGGGATTGGAGCCGTACCCGGAAACCAGCAGGACCGCCGGAAGGCTTTTCGCTCCGGCATTTTTGGGGACAGTCAGAAACCCGGTGGCCGGGCGGGGTCCGGCGCAGGGAATGGAAACGGCGTAAATATCCCCCTCCGGCGTACTCTTCACAAGCTTGCTCTCTACTTTGCCCGCAAAGGGGACCTTGGCCAGCCGGGCCTTCTGTTTTGCCCAAAAGGCGTCAAAATCCGCCGGTTCGCCGCAGTCGGTCAGCGTTTCCACTTCCACGCCGGCTCCGGCATAAAAAGCCACCTGTGATTTCCTTTTTTTCGCACTCTGGGCGATGACGGCTTTCCCGTTCTTGTCCACCAGAGTGAAGTTCACGCTGACGAAGCCCGGTTTATCCATGGAGGTCTTCACCACTGCGGGTTCTCCGGCGGGGGATTTCCCGGAAAAGGTCTTGCCGTCATCGCCCTGCCGGTTCCAGCGGATGAAAAGCCCGTCGGCACTCTGCCCTCCAAGATCGGCTTTGACGGTAAAGACCATGGTCTCCCCCCGCTTGTAGGAGAGTGCGGACTTGTCGGTACTGCCGGTCAGTTTCGCTTTGGATGCATCGAACTCCGCCATGCAGAGCACCGCCGCCGCCATCATGGCGGAAAACAAAAACTTTTTCATTGTCATGAACCTCCTGTTGTTGTTCCGGAAATATACCCCGTCAATCACGATTTTACAAGCAAAAACAGAAATGTACCGACTGAATTTTCGATGCACAAGCTGCCGTAATTCCCCAGGATCCGGCTTGACGGCAACTTTTTACATGATATATTATCTCTTATGTCAAAACTGATGTCCATCTTGAAACCGACCATGAACGTGGCATTTGCCACGTTTCTCTCCCGCATCCTCGGCCTCTTCCGGGTGATGTTCGAGTCCATGGTTCTGGGAGGCGGCGCCGTAGCCAGCGGCTGGCAGCTGGCCTTTATGATCCCCAATATGTTCCGCCGCCTCTTCGGAGAAGGAGCGCTGGGAACGGCCCTCATCCCCGTCCTGGTCCATACCGAGGAGAAAGAGGGCCTCGGACGGGTCCGGGCGGATCTGGCGGTGGTCTTTGCCGCACTGGGGTGCATTCTTGCTTTTATTGTCATCCTCTGTTCCGCAGGAGCCATGCTGATCGCGCCCCATGTCCATATTCTGCACTGGAAGATCGCACTGAATCTGCTCCCCCTCCTCATGCCCTACACGATCCTCATCTGTTTCGCCGGGGTCATCGGGGCGGTGCTGAACAGCCGCAAAGAGTTCTTTCTCCCCGCACTGGGAGCGGTGCTGCTGAACATCTTCCTCATCGCCGGACTGGCCGCAGGATACTGGGTGCAGATCCGGGAAAACTGGGATCAGTGGATCGCGTTTCTGGATGTGCTGGCGTATCTCGTGCTGGCCAGCGGAGCGGTCCAGCTGGGATTACTGCTCCTCCTCCTGAAGATCCGCGGGGTCTTCCCGGCTTTCCGGAAAGAATCGTTCAAGCATCTGCAGGTCCTGCCGGAATTGTGGCATCTGGTGCTCCCCGGCATGATCGGCGGCGCCGCACTGCAGTTGAGTTTCCTCGCCGACCGGCTGCTGGCGGCATACCTGGGCCCCCAGGCGGTGCCGGCACTGACCTACACGGACCGGCTGATCGATCTGCCCATCGGGCTTTTTGCCGTGGGCATGGGTTCGGTCCTGATGGCCAATATGTCCCGCAGTGCGGCCAAACAGGACTTCGATTCCATGCGGGAGGATTTGGAATACGGGCTGGATCTGGTCTGGTTCTGCTGTATTCCCATTGCCATATATCTGGTGCTCTTCCGCGAACCCCTGCTCCGGCTGCTGCTTTTCCGGGGGAACTTCACGCTTCAGGACCTGCATGAAACCGCCTGGGCAACTCTGTTTCTCGGGATGGGTCTGCCCTTCTTCTGCTCCATGAAAGTCATTCTGCCGGCCTTTTACGCCAGAAAACAGGTGTTCTGGCCCCTCAAGGTCTCCATCCTCTGCATCGTCGCCAATTTTCTGATGAACCTTGCCTTGATGTGGCCCCTCCGGCAGGGCGGGCTGGCGCTGGCAACCGTGCTCAGCAGTCTCATGAACAACTCTCTCCTGCTTGCCATTCTGTACCGCGAAGGGATCCGGATCGACCTTGTCAGGCTGGGCAAAAATCTGGGACGGGCTGTTTTCAGCGGAGCAATTGCCGGAACAAGTTCCCTGCTGCTTCCCGTCTGCGCCAGATGCTTCGGGCTGAGGACGGGAGGCATCACCCTCACTTTGATCCTGACCGGAATCCTTTTCGGTCTTGCGTACCTTGGCATACACTGGCTGTGCGGCGGCAGGGACCTGCAGGCATTTCTGCTGCTGCTGCGCCGCCGCAAAAAAGGAAATTCAGGCAATGGCTGAAGAAAAAATCTTTGCTCCGGTGGGAGAGCTTGTGGAAGAGATCCGGCAGGGCCGGATGGTGGTGATCGCCGATGATGAAAACCGGGAAAACGAAGGGGATCTGGTGGTCGCGGCGGCCTTTGCCACTCCCCAGGTCATCAATTTCATGATCACCAACGCCCGGGGCCTGGTCTGCGTCCCGCTGGAAGAAAGCCGGACGGAAGAACTGGGACTCCATGTCAGCAAACTCCACAGCGATTCCTTCGGCACGGCCTTCACCCAGAGCGTGGATGCCTGCGAAGGGACCACCACGGGGATCTCCGCCTTTGACCGGGCGGCCACCGTGGCGGCGCTGATCGACCCGGCAAGCACGGAAAAATCTTTTTACAGTCCCGGCCACATGTTTCCGCTGGCCGCCCGCCCCGGCGGGGTCCTTCGCCGTACCGGACACACGGAGGCCGCCGTGGACCTTGCCCGGCTCGCCGGGGTCTTCCCCGCCGGAGTCATCTGCGAAATCATGAATCCGGACGGGACCATGGCCCGCCTCCCCCAGCTGCGGGAATTTGCCGCAAAACACGGGCTCAAAATGGGCTCGGTGGCAGATCTGGTGGCCTACCGCCGTCAGCATGAAGTTCTGATCCAGCGGGGAGCCACCGCCCATTTGCCCACCGAATTCGGCGAATTCTCCATTACCGCCTACCGTTCCAAACTGGATGGTCTGGAACATGTGGCTCTGGTCTGCGGCAATGTCCGGGATCAGGAAAACGTGCTGGTGCGGGTCCACAGCGAGTGCCTTACCGGAGATGTGTTCGGGTCCTGCCGCTGCGATTGCGGTTCCCAGCTGCATCAGGCCATGCGTCAGATCGCGGAAAACGGTTCCGGGGTGCTGGTCTATCTGCGGCAGGAGGGCCGGGGCATCGGACTCTTCAACAAAGTCAGCGCCTACAAGCTTCAGGACGGCGGCTGCGACACGGTGGAAGCCAATGAAAAGCTGGGCTTCCCGGCGGATTTGCGGGAATACGGAATCGGGCTGCAGATCCTTCTGGACCTGGGGGTGAGCTCCATCCGGCTCCTGACCAACAATCCCAAAAAACTGGTGGGACTGGGGGGATACGGCATCACCATTACCGAACGCGTTCCCATTGTCATCCCCGCCAAACCGGAAAACGCCTTCTACCAGCGGACCAAAAAGGAAAAGATGGGGCACCTCATCTGAAGGACGCGCTCCTGTTATGCCTGGCTCAAAGGAACACACTTATATCTATCAAGCGGATAGATAACAGAATAAGGAACCTGTTATGCCAAGTTCAGAGGAACACACTTATATCACGCACAATGCGGCCATGCTTGCCGGAAACCGTTTCCCGGAGAAGCTCTGGGAGGAGTACTGCCATTATCCGGACCTCTATTTTGATGAACCGGAAAGATTGAAGCGTTATTATTTTGCCACTGACGGCATCCAGTTTCACTACCCGCCCCCCGTGGATTACGGCACGCTGTACCGCTACTGGGAGATCCGGGACGGACGGCTTTCACGGAGGCCCTTCCGCAATGAGAATTTCCGCCACATGATCCGGGGATTCCGCTTTTACATTTCCCGTGCCCTGGGTGAGCCGGAAAGGGAGTGCTGGAAATACGCCGGATGTCTCGTCCATGCGCTGGAAGACTCCCTGTTCGGGCTGCACACCCTTGAAAATGCGGGGGGAACCGACATTCATGCGCTGGAAAGGCTGGGGTATTTCAGGAGCAATCCCGCAAATATTCTGTGCGACGGCTGCCGTGCCGGAGATTTTGAAGAGATCACAGACTATGGTCCCCTGGTGCTGGGGCGCAATGCGGAGGAATTTTCCCTGAATCTCTATTCCCGCTATGTGCGGCTTGGCGATGCGTCCCGTTCGGCATCTTTCCGGGCGGTCATGGATCTTCATGAAAAAAATGACGGGAAAGCCGCCCGGCAGGCAATGGAAAGCACGTTCCGGAATGCGGTCACTCTCGCGGCGGACGTGCTTTTCACGTTCCGCATGCTTCGCACCGGAGAGGCGGAAGCAAAATTCGTCCCGTGGCGTTCTCTCACGGACATGGTGCCGGTGGCATTCCCCTTTGGCGGCGGTTCGGGGGCCTACCGGGTTTCCCCTTATACCACAGACTTCGCATTCAACAGGAACCGGGAAAAAGTCCCGCTGGCTCTCATGGACCGCGGGAAACCCGTGTTCTTTGAAAAAGGTTTTGCCTTCGGCGGGCATTTTCAGGGGGAGTTCCTGTTCCGTCTGCCGCTTCACGGATACCGGGATTTCACCGCCCAAACCGGTCTGCATTTCGATGGCGGCGCCAACGATCATCTGAAATTACACTGGATCAACCGGGGAAAAACAATTCAGGTGACTTCCGGCAGGACACAGAAGATTTTCATTGAGCGCCCGGGGGGCTGGTTCGGGTTGAAAATGGAAAGCGATTCCCCCACGGGAGTTCTGGTGATCGGCGACCCGGTCCTGAATGCCTGACCGGGGGACCGGCGGAGCAAACGTCAGGTTGCGTTTCCGTTCCCACGGGCTGTGATAAAGCGGCAAAATGTCTTCCGGGGAGTCCGGATCATCTGGACCAGCATTTCCGCTGCAACAGTACCGATTTCGTTCGGATCAAAACCGATCACCGGAAATCCCATCTGCGCCGTAATGCCGAATACGGGGGAGGCAATGGCCAGGATCCGTTTCTCCCGGATCAGATTGACGCCGTCGACCAGCGCCGTTTCGTGCATCCCGATGGCGACATAATCGTCATCCACAAGGAAGAAAGCATTCTCCGGACAGGACGGGATTTTTGCGGCGATATCCACGCCGCTTTCCACCGAAGGGAAGGTCCGGTATATCAGTTCCGTTACATTCAGACCCGGCTCTTTCTGCAGAATTTCCGGAAGAACCGTCTGTGATTTATGAACGAAAACAATATTTCTGGAGGCCTGCCCCCCCATATAGGCCATGCACGACAAAAAGAGAGAGTCGTTATCGTAGGATATGAAACTTGATTGCTGACCTGAAAGCGCATCCATCTTTTCCGAATCCACGGAAAAGAAAACGGCGGGAAACGGGCGATCCTGCGGCATGGCTTTGCATACCATTTCATAACGGCGGAAACTTGAGATCACTCCATCGGCAAGGGAAAGCTGCATTTTCAGGTCGCCGCGGCGAAGATCGTTTGTATTGCAGATCCGCGGGGAATATCCCTCCCGGATCAACACGTTCATCATGGAGATCAGCCTCGCGGCATAAAAGGGATGCATCCCCGCCTGCGGCTGGTTGGAGAGGATCAGGACCGTTTTTTCGAACGAGTTCAGGATCTTCAGTTTGTTGATGTCATGAATGTAAATGCCGACTGCAGAACGGCAGAGAAGGATCTTCTGCTGTTCCAGTAGCGCCACAGCAGTGCGCACGGTGATGAAGGATGCGTGCAGTTCCTGACAAAGGCTCTTCAAGGTGCAGTAAAAGTCCCCGTTCTTCAATCCCTTCGCCAGAATGTCCTTGACGATCAGATCGGTCAGAACCTTGTACAGCGGCTTCACGCCTTTGCCTTGAAAAAGCTCTTTCATGAAAAAAATCCTGATTGCATTGCGGGTTAATATACCTCAACCGACTGCATTTTTCAAGGGCGATCAGAAAAAGTCAGGGAACGGTTCATTTTTTTCATGATCTCTTTATTTTGTTTTTCACGAATGGGTTACAACATTAAAACAACGTAAAATACATAAAAAATAGTCTTTTTATTTTTTTCATCCTTGACTTTGCGGAAAGTCACGGTTATATTATCTCCGGGAAACAAAAACGGGGCTTTGATATGAAAATAGAAACGGTCCTGATGGATGTGGACGGCACCATGACCGGCTGTTATCCGGGGAAACAGACGCACTCGCCGATGCATCTTTTGGAAGAACTGGTCATGAAACGATACGGGACGGCAAGAGCGCAGGCATCCGCCAGGATCCTCGCCTGCGGGGACTGCAATACCCACTGTCTTTCCGAATTTCTGGGGCAGCTTCAGATCCCGGCGGAAGCGTATTTCCGCGTGCTGTGCGATGACCTGAAAAACTGCCTTTTCATCCCCGAAGACACGAAGACCTTTTTCCGGTTTCTGCGGAACAAAGGGATCCGCCTTTTCACGGCGACCACCAATTCCGAATTCATGACCCGGGCAAAACTTTCCGCCGGAGGCGTGGAGGCGGACGCTGAAAAGTGTGAATGGTTCGCCGGTTACTATTCCGGCTGTTTCTTCGGGGATCCGGAGGGAAAATTTTCCCCGGATTTCTATCCCGCCATCATGAGACACGGAAAATTTGATCCGGAAACCACCATGATGGTGGGGGATGAACCCCGGCGGGATATGGAGCCTGCCATGCGGGCAGGCATCCGGTACGGCGTCAACATCGACCGGCAGCAGACCGAAGCCGTTCTTCAGAAGGACTGCGGATATTTCATCAATTCCCTGACTGTTTTACAAAGTCTGATCAACTGAAAGGAGTCCGGCATGCAGAAAAGACATGGTTCTTCCCAAGGTCCTCTTGTTGCACATTTGAAGAGATCAATGTTCACTTTGATCGAGCTTCTGGTGGTGATCGCCATCATCGCCATTCTGGCGGCCATGCTGCTGCCGGCATTGAACAACGCCAGAGCCAAAGCCCAGTCCATCCGGTGCGCCGGCAATCTGAAACAGATGGGCGTCTATACGGGGATGTATCTGGACTCCTATTACTCCATTGCCTTCAGGACAAATGCGACCCTCGGGTGTATCGGATGGCCCGATGCATTCATCAATGCCGGGTTCTTCAAAGACGGGACAACCATGGATAAATCCAAGGTCATCTACTGTCCCACTGCGACCCCGAAGGGGCACGGATATTCCCGTTCGTACTGCTACGGGATGCCCTCTGTGCCGAACTATGTCCGGTACCAGAACCGGATCAAAAATCCTTCCAGCCACCCGGTGTTTGCCGATTCCATCTCCTATACCAGTGAAACCGATTATGCCCAGAGTTCTTTTATCGTCAGTTCTGTTGCTGACAAGAACAGCATGAGCATCGCCATCAAGAACAAGATCAATTTCCGCCATGCGAATCTGGCGAACATCAATTTTGCGGACGGTTCGGTCCGGGCCCAGGGGTACCGCAATACTTATATCCCTCTGCTGAATGAGATCAGCACCACCAATTTTGCCTATTTTGCCTACGGCTGGCCGCCCATCACCTTCAGCACGATCCTGAAATAAAAGGGACATCGCCGATGAAAAAAATATTGTTTTCCGCCCTGCTGGCCGCGTCCCTTTCCTCCTTCGGAGAGTCCCTTGAGATCGTTGTGGCCAAAGACAGTGCCAAACTGGTCTTTCCCGCCGGGGAAACCACCGGCTATGCCGCACAGTTTCTCGCCCGGCATATTCAGGCGGCCACCGGAATAAAACCGGTCATCACTTACAGTGCTCCAAAGCATGCCGCCGCCCGGAAAATCTATCTCGGGGAGACGGCGAAGGCCAAAGCGCTGCTGGGGGATCTGCACAAACTTTCTCCGGAAGAACTGGTCATCGCCCCCGCCGGCAAGGATCTGGTGATCTGCGGTGAGATCTCCAAAAACGGCCTCGACCGGGGAACGCTCTTCGGAGTCTATGAATTTCTGGAAAGAGCTTTGGGGATCCGGTTTCTGTACCCGGAGGATCCCAAATGGGCCGCGCTGGGAAAAGGAACCTTCATCCCCAAAAATCAGAAGCTGGAATTTCCGGAAAAAACCCTTCGTCTGACCCCGTACTACCGGAGGAGAGAAGGCGGGGTCTCCTACAATTTTGCACCATTGGATGTTCAGAAACAGTGGCATCCCATTCTCCGTTTCGGGGATACCCTGCCCCATCAGAACGCCAATCACACGCAGATCGGATGGGTGGATCTGTATGGCAAGACCCACCCGGAATATTTCGCCAGAAATGCCGCGCAGAAGCCCGTCATCAACTGGCGCTTGAAAACCCGGACCTACATCTGTCTGAGCAATCCGGCGGTGCTTCAGCAGATGCTCAATAATGTTGAAGCTTACGACCGGAACGATCCGGCGGTGAAAACGGCTTTCGGCCCCCGTCCGCCGGAGCCGGGAACCGTCTATTTCTGCACCAATGACGGCATGACACTCCGGAATGTCTGCAAGTGTCCGGACTGCAGCGCCAAAATGAAAAAGGGCAGCGAAGGGGAACTCTTCTGGAGCTTTGCGGAAAAATACGCTTCGCAGGTCCGTCAGCGCTGGCCGGGGCGGCGCTTCACGACTCTCGCGTACAGTTTCTGGATCACCCCGCCGGTTCAGGCCAAAGTCCCGGAAAACATGGACATCACCTACGTCGGTCCCCAAGTCCACTACAGTGCGGAGCCGCTGAAAAAAAAGCGCTATCAGGACCAGATGAACCGCTGGTTCGAATTTCTCGGCAAAGATCCGGAACGCATGACCAACTGGCTGAACATCGTTTCCCCGTCCACCTACACCTCAGCCGTGCCGTTTCAGTATCCCCATCTGCTGCAAGACATGCTCCGGTTCACCAAAGGAAAATCCGCCGGGTATTTCATCAACGGCTTCAATCCGTACCGCCGGGGCAAGGGAGAGGCTCCCGTCCTGAACGCCGTCCAGACCTTCCCGATGGTGTGGCTGCAGGGGCGCATGCTGTGGGATCCAGACGGGGACCCGGATGCACTGATGCGCGAGTACTGCAGTGTCGTTTTCGGCAATGCGGGGAACGAGATGTTCCAGCTCTTCGCCTTTGTCGCCCGGCGCTGGGAAACGCTGTATCAGGCCAACAAAACGATCAGCGAACTGGATTTCATCCATCAGGTCCGTTTCCCGCAGGAAAGCGTGGCGCAGATGCAGGAATTGCTGCGTCAGGCAAAAGCCAAAGCGAAAGGCGATCCGGAACTCCTGAAAAAACTGGACTATTATGAAAAATCCGTCTATGGGCGGTTTTTCCGGGAATCGGCGGACTACCACCGCCGGGACGGCAAAATCATGGCCTACGAGTGCTGCAGTGTCCGGGTTTCCGGAGGAGAGAAGATCCCGTGGGAACTGATCCCGGAAACGGAGTTTTCCCGCTCCCGGATGGGAGACAAAGCGAAACGCAGGACCGCATTGAAGATGGCGCATTCGCAGGATACCCTTTATCTCCTTGCAAAATTCGAGAATCCCAGGGACAAGGAGGAGCTGCGCATCCAGAATGCGTCGGGATTTTCCCCCATGCGGAGCATGTATGCCCCGAACATCAACCGGGACTGGAAGTTTTTCCGGGAGGTCCGGATCGACCGGACCGGAGCCATCCGTTACTTCGGCAAGCTCCGCGGGGTGAAAGCGCATGTGACCGAAGCAAACCGATCCCTGCTGTTTGAAGTCGCAATCCCGCTGAAAAGCCTGAGCGGCGGTGCGAATTTGAGGATGCAATTCATGCGCTACTGGGATGTGTGGAACGATTTTGACCTGTGGTCGCCGACCTTCACCGGGATCAGCGATTATCCCACCTGGCGCTTCGGACTGGTGCAGCTGCTTCCGGAAACCGAAGAGGTCTCCGACGGGCTGCTGTAAAAAACAGAGGGGCCCATGAATCCATACGCGGTTTTTGATTTTCACTTGCACACCTGGTGGAGCTACGATGCCTGTACGCCTCCGGAATATTATTTCCGCCGGGCGGAGGAACTGAAACTTCAGGCATTTGCCGTCACGGATCACCACAATAACGATGCCCTGCCGGAGATCCGGGAAATTGCAAAACGCCACCCGGAGGCGGGGTTCGTGTCCGGGGCCGAACTCACCGCTTCCACGCCCTTCGGCGAAATGGATCTGGTCTGTCTGGGACTGCCCTTCGAGCCGACGCCGGAATTCGCCGCCCTCAAGGAGGAATATCATGTCTATCAGCGGAAAATGGGGGACGCCATTTCCCGCAGAGTCGAACTTCTGGGGCACGCCTACACCCGGGAGGACCGGAAAAAACTGCTGCTCCGATACCGCCCTGAATTTACGCTGGATCTGCAGGGAGTGACCCATGTCCGGAATGAGATCCAGGCCGATTATCTGGTAAGCAGGGGCGTGGCCGGAAATATTCAGGAGTGGTACGGCTGTCTCTGGGGGAAAAACCGGGTGCCGGGACTGCTTCCGGTGACTCCGGAGGCCGACCGTGTGGCAAGGATCGTGCATCAGGCGGGGGGACTGGTCTTCATCGCCCACCCCTATGAGTATTTCAATCGCGCCGATGAAAAACGCATGGACGCCCTCCGGGAGTTCATTCAGCTGGACGGGATCGAGTGCGCCCACCCCATGATCCCGGCGGAATATACGCCCGTTTACCGGAAGTACTGTCTAAAGCACCATCTGCTTTCCTCGGCGGGGACCGATGTCCACTGCGATCCGCCCCACGCTGATTTACACCTTTCCGACGGCAGCGACATGGCATGCCACCTCGGCAAAGTCTCGTGGCTGGAGGAAATTCTGGAACGTGTGCCGTTGTACCACGGCTGAAAATCAGCGTATGTTTGCCGTTGGCAGTCTGGCAAGTGCCTGCAGATTGAGTTTGCCGCTCCCGGTCAGGGGGATATGGTCGATCCGGATAAAGTTTTCCGGCTTCGGGATCCACAAATTCGGCAGATTCCGTTCCCGCAGGATCCGGGGGACCTCGTCCGGGTGGATCCGTTCCGGGTCGGAATAATAAACGATGAGTTTCTCGCCCCGCTTCTCGTCCTCGCCGCCGCAGACGGCAAGGACGCGGTCCTCCAGATGAAGCGCCCGGCTGATTTCCTGCTCCACGAGTTCATGGGGGACCATTTCGCCGCCGATCTTGCTGAACCGGGAAATGCGGCCGGTCACGGTGATGAATCCGTTGCGGTCCATCCGGGCGATATCGCCGGTGGAATACCAGCCGTCGTGAATGACTTCCGCCGTCCGTTCGGGATCGTTCAGATACCCCTTCATCACGATGGCGCCCCTGACGATCAGAAGTCCGTCCTCCAGTTCGCCTTTGGGTTTTCCTGTGACCAGATCGACAATACGGACGCATACTCCGGGCAGTGCCGGGCCGATGGACCCGGGCGCCGCCACCGCCGCCCCCAGTTCCGGGAGAGAGCGCGCCAGATTGATGGCGGCCACCGGAGAGAGTTCCGTGGCGCCGTAGCCTTCCGCGACTTCCAGCCCGGTCATCTCCCGGAATTTATCCACCAGAGATTCCCGGAGTTTTTCCGCGCCGGAAATCACCAGCCGGAGACTTTTGAAGTCCTCCGGAACGCCCCTGCGCATGTAGATCTGGAGAAATCCCGGCGTGACCACCAGCACGGTGATCTTCCGTTCCCGGAGGACCCGGGTCACGGCGGAACCGTCCAGCGCGTTGGGGACAAAGGTCACTTCCGTCCCCGCCGTCACCGGAAGCCAGAAATTTACCGCCAGACCGAAGGAGTGAAAAATCGGCAGGTTCCCGATGATGCGGTCGCCTTTGCGCCACCCGATCACCTGGCTGATGGAGGTACTGTCCGCAGTGATGTTGTGATGGGAGAGCATCACCCCTTTGGGGATGCCGGTGGAGCCGCTGGAAAAGATCACCGCTCCGGTACGCTCCACATCAAACCAGCTTTCCGGCGACAGAAGTTTCGCCAGTTCCCGTCCGGAAAAGATCAAGGCGACCCCGCCCCAGAAAAGCGTGGGCCACCAGCGGAAGACCTTTTGATGAATTTCCTCCAGAAAGACCATTTCCGGCAGGGGTTCCCAGTGGAGTTTCTCAAAAAATTTCCGGCTGGTCACCACATGACGGATCCCCGCTCTGGCAACGGCATTCCGGACGGTATCCCGCCCGGAAGTGTAATTGAGGATCGCCGGGGTGTGATCGCTGATCTGAATTGCCAGAAGCGTTTCCGCCGAAGCGAGCCCGTTGGGCAGCAGAAGCCCTGTATATTCGCCGTCTTCAGCGCAGATTTTCCGGAGGACCCGGCTTAAGAGGATGGTGCGCAACAGCATCCAGCCGTTCAGCGGCGCATGGTATTTTTCGCCGTCAAACTCCCGGATGCACCGGGCCAGAGGAGCGCGCTTCATCACGTGGATGAACTGGGCATGCAGCGGACGCTCCCCCGGTTCCGGGTCGAGTTCCGTCTCCGCCCCCAGTTCGGAAAGACGGCAGCGCAGTTCATAGACCGAAGTTCCGGGGGGCAGAGGTTCGCCGATGGTCACCGAGGCCGGATGCACCAGCGCGCTGGGCCAGCGGAGTTTGAAACTCCCGTAATAACAGGAAAAAATACTGCCCCAGGTCATGCCGTTCCGGACGGGGATGACGGGAATTGTCATGTCTTCCGGCAGGAGTTCGGGGATCACATCCCGGAAGCGGGACATGACGCCGTTTCTGGTGATATCCTCCTCCGGAAAAACGCAGATAAGTTCTCCCTGACGGAAGAATTCGTGGACATCCCGGATCAGTTTCTGCAGCATCTTGGGCCGCCGGGAAGGCACTTCCAGAAATCCGGCGGAACGGAACCACGGATACAGCCCCGGCGTGCGGAAAAACTGCTCCAGCATCATGAACCGGATGGGCCTCGAGGTGCAGGCGGAAATGAAGAGCATGTCCACGTAAGACGCCCGGTTGGCCACCAGAAGCGCCGGCCCGTCCTCCGGAATCCGTTCCGGGTGGACGATCCGGATCCGGTAGAAAAAGTGTTTGAGGATGAGAATGCAGAACCGCAGAAGAAACTGCGGCATGAGAAAATAAGTCACCGCCGCCAGGATCAGGGTTATGACCGCCAGTATCGTGCAGACCAGGAAGACCGGCAGCCGGAAATAGCTGATGGCGAGGGCAAATCCGACTGCCAGCAGAATCCCCGTTCCCAAAGGCAGATAGAGCCAGCTGAAATACGCCGGCCGCAGTTTCTGCCTGACGAAGTACGCCTGATAGGCCGCCACCGGCACCAGGATCATGCCGGCGGAGAATCCGAACACAAACAGCACCGCCGCCCAGATCCCGCTGCCCACAAAGGGATCGCTGTATTCCGGCAGCCGCCCCAGGATCACGGCGGAAATCAGCATGATCAGTACCGATGGCGGCACCAGCCCCAGTTCCACCTGTTTCCGGGAGAACCGGACGGCGGCCAGACACCCTGCTGCGGCCCCCGTCACCACCGCCGCCAGCGTGGCATAAAGGTGAAGCTGGGAGGAGAAGGCTGCCGCCCGCATGTCGATAAATTCAATGGAAAGGGCCGCCGCCAGAATGATGGCGCCGAAGATGTAGCTTTCGCTGATGCCGCTAAGCACCAGTTCCCGGTATCGCGGCTGTTCCAGGAAGGAAACCAGCCACCTCCGCGGGAGATCCCGGACCCTGACCCGGGGCATCAGCGGCAGATCCGGCCACAGTCTTGCGGCTGCCAGCATGGCGTATCCGGCCGTGCAGCAGGGGAGAGCCAGCGCCGGCACGCCGCCCAGCCCGAACCGGCTGAAAAGCGCCCGCGTCATCACTGCGGCAATGGTCCCCGATGTGATGCCGAGAAAGGTCATGCACTCGGTCCAGCCGATGGCCCCGGGAAGAGCCGCTTTCGGCAGAGCGGCAGCAGTGTACTGCTTGAGGGCGGGACGGTAAACGGCATAATCGATCCCGTACAGGACAATGGCGACGATGAGTTCCCACATATCCGCATCCGGCAGGGCCGCTGCGATAAAGAAGATCAGCAGCAGGACCTCGGCAATTTTGGTGCAGAGGAGGACATTCCTGGAAGCGAACCGGGTGCAGAGATAGTGGGAGAGGAAAGGTGTCGGCAGAAGCGGCGCGCTGAAGAACACTGCGACAAGGAGTACATTCAGGATCAGGCGGCCGCCCAGAAGATTTCCGGATGCGGTCACGGTCTGTGCCGTCCAGGCGCAGAAAAAGATCGGCGAAAAGGTGCTGAAGAAATTCAGCCCCGCCAATCCGACCGTGGTTTCCAGCGTGTTCCGTAATTTCATGCCGTCCTTCTCCATTTGCAGTGAGGCTTAATATACCCTGAAAAAAATGATTTTCCAGAAGAAAACCACTTCCCGTTTGCTTTTTTTTCAGCCGGAAGTACTGTAATGGAAAAAGGAGAAAAACGATGCATCGAGCAAGTGCCGAATACGAAGAAGCCTTCCGGGAAAATATGAAGGGGGGCTCGGGACGGGTCCTGTTTGAACACATCTGGAAAAAGAATTCCGATGAGGAAATGCATTCCAGATGCCGCCAGTTCTCCCGGCTTACGCTGAACCCAGGCTGTTCCGTTGGGCGCCACAGCCACACCGGCGAGGAGGAAATCTACTACATCCTCTCCGGACACGTCCGCAGTTTCGACAACGGGGAATGGGTGGATCTGGGCCCCGGGGACGCCACCATCTGCCGCTCCGGCGAGGAACACTCCATGGAATGCACCGGCTCCGAACCGGCGGTATATCTGGCCGTGGTTATCGTTTACTGACCGCAGGTCATGCAGATCAGGACGCCGGCGGCCACCAATTGCAGACCGGCGATCAGGGTCACCGGGAGCCAGACGGAGGTTTTTGCCGTTTTGTGGTGGAAAAGCACCATGGCGGCCATTCCGGCCCAGGCACCGCCCCACAAACTCCACAGGATCAGCACTTTTTCCGGGATCCGGCGTTTGCCGTGAAGGGCCAGATATTTGTCTGCGCCGAAGAGAATGAAGGTTATGAGCATCACCCCGGCCAGATAGACCCGCAGACCGAAATACAGGAGCCAGGGTATCAGCAGCAGTCCGATATGGCAGATCATGTACAGCCTCCTTCGCCGGAGATAATATAGCTTCCGGCGGGATTTTTGCAACGGAAATTTGCAAAAGGCCCCTGACGGCAGTATATTTACCCGGTAAAATTCTCACAAGGAGGTTCTCTATGAGTCAGACCGTTGAAAATATGCGTGATGCCCTGAAGAAAATGGGGGAAAAAGCCGTATCCGCCAGCCGGGCGCTGGCCGTGCTGGCCCCGGATGCCAGGCGCGACTGCATCTGCCGCATGGCCGATGAGCTGGAAATCTCGGCTCCGGAAATTCTGAAGGCCAATGCCGAGGATGTGAAGAAAGCCGCCGCAAACGGCCTCTCCGGCGCCATGATCGACCGTCTGACCATCGGGGAAAAAGGCATTGCCAATATGGCAAAAGGCCTGCGGGATGTGGCCTCCCAGACCGACCCGGTGGGGAGGATCCTCTCCAGCACCGTCCGGCCCAACGGGCTCAAGATCGACAAGGTCACGGTCCCCATAGGGGTCATTGCCATTATCTATGAATCCAGACCCAATGTCACCAGCGATGCCGCCGGGATCTGTCTCAAGGCCGGCAATGCGGTGATCCTCCGGGGCGGCAGCGAAGCCTTTGCCTCGAACCGGGCCATTGCTTCGGCACTGAACCGGGCGGCGGTGATGTGCGGGCTCCCGGACGGTGCGGTGCAGCTCCTTCCGTGGACCGGCCACGACGCCGTGAATCTGATGCTCAAAATGGACCGGTACATCGATCTGGTGATCCCCCGGGGCGGCGAGAAACTCATCCGCACGGTCATGGCGGAATCCACCATCCCGGTCATCAAGCACTACAAGGGGGTCTGTCACATCTATGTGGACGACGAGGCGGACCTCGGAATGGCGCTTTCGATCCTCGACAATGCGAAGACCCAGCGGCCGGGCGTCTGCAATGCCGCGGAGTG
>DCGO01000142.1 GCA_002314605.1 Lentisphaeria bacterium UBA1776
TCTGCAAACAGAATATCCGCATCAATGTCCCCAGCGTTTTCACTGTGGGGGTCAGCACCAAGCCGGAGATCATGGGCAATGCCGCCGAGCGTCTTCTGGGCCAGCCCCCGGAAGCCATTGCGGAACTGGCCAAAGACATCATCTTCGGCCAGCTGCGTCTGGTGATCGCCTCCATGACCATCGAGGCCATCAATGCCGACCGGGAGACCTTCCTCCGGGCGGTGGAGGACAATGTGACCGAGGAATTGAAGAAGATCGGTTTGGACCTTCTGAACGTGAACGTCACCGACATCACCGATGAATCCGGCTACATCGAAGCCATCGGCAAACGGGCCGCCGCCGAGGCCATCAACCGGGCCAAGATCGACGTGGCCGAGGAGGAGCGCAAGGGCAGCATCGGTGCCGCCGAGGCGGAGAAGCAGAAGCGCGTGGCGGTTTCCATGGCCAATGCCGAAGCCTCCGCCGGTGAAGCGGATGCCGACCGGGACCGCCGCATCAAGGTCCGTCAGGCGGAAGCCGCCGCCGTGACCGGCGAAGCGGATGCCGACCGGGATCAGCGTATTGCCGTCAAGCAGGCGGATGCAGCCGCGACTCAGGGGGAAAACCTTTCCGCCATTGAGATCGCCAAATCCAATGCCGTCCGGGCAGAGCAGGAAGCGGAGGCCTTCCGCAAGGCTCAGGCTGCCCGGAAAGTGGCTGAGGCACAGATCGAGCAGTCCCGTTTTGCCGCCGAGGCCGAGGCGCAAAAAGCCCGGGCCCTTATGGAAGAGGAGCGCCAGCGGGCGGATGTGATCGTCCAGGCGCAGATTGAGCGGCAGAAGATCGAGATCGCCGCCGAGGCGGAAGCGGAGAAGCGCCGCCGGGAAGCCAAAGGCGAGGCGGATGCCATTTTTGCCCGGCTGGATGCCGAGGCCCGGGGGAACTTTGCCATTTTGGATTCCAAAGCCAGGGGGTATCGCGAGATCGTGGAGGCCTGCCGCGATGCGGATGCGGCCGGAAAACTCCTGCTGATCGAGAAACTGCAGGATATTGTGGCACTGCAGACCGAGGCGATCAAAAATATCCGGATCGACAAAGTCACCGTGTGGGACACCGGCAGCCGGAAGGACGGCCGGACCTCCACGGCGGATTTTCTGAGCGGCATGGTGCAGAGCCTGCCGCCCCTGCAGTCGGTGGCGAAAATGGCGGGAGTGGAACTCCCTGATTATTTGGGCAAGGTTCAGGCGCAGGACGAGACTCCGGCGCAAAAAAGCGAGGAATGAAAAATGGTGATTCTGAAAACCAATTTCGGCGAGATCAAACTTGAGCTGGACGAGCAATCCGCACCCCTGACCGTGGCGAATTTTCTTCAGTACGTCCGGGAGGGATTCTACAACGGGACCATCTTTCACCGGGTGATCAATGGATTCATGATCCAGGGTGGCGGATTCGATGAGAAGTTCAATCAGAAGGCCACCCGGGCTCCCGTCAAAAACGAGGCGGCCAATCAGCTGCCGAATCTCCGGGGAACCATTGCCATGGCACGGACCAGTGTGGTGGATTCGGCTACGGCCCAGTTTTTCATCAATACGGTGGACAACGATTTTCTGAATTTCCGCGCCCCCACTCCTCAGCATTTCGGGTACTGTGTCTTCGGCAAGGTCACGGAGGGGATGAGTGTGGTGGATAAAATTTCTTCCGTCAAGACCACCAGCCGCGGCATGTATTCCGATGTCCCGGAGGAGAATGTGGTGATCCTCGAAGCGGCGGAGGCATAGTCTGTTTCCGTTATGATTGAGGTTGTGCAACTTCATCTGCCGGAAGATTTTCCGGCGCCGGTTTTTCCGGCGGCTCCGGTTGCCGACTGGAAGAACGGTCTCCTGGTCCGGATGCCTAACTGGCTGGGCGATGCTGTGATGGCACTTCCCGCGCTCCGCCAGCTGAAAAAACTTCTGCCGGAAAATTGCGCGCTGGGAGTGGTTGCTCCGGCGGGGCAGCGGGCATTTTACCACTCTCTCCCCTGGCTGGATGTGCTGATCCCGCTGGGCGGACTGCATAAACTGTGGAACATGGACACTCTGCGGAAGATCCGGCGGATCCGGTTCGGCGCCGGGCTGCTCTTCAACAATTCCCTGCGGGACACCCTGCAGCTGCGTTCGTGCGGACTATCGCCTCTTTTCGGTGCGGCGGCCCGGGGACGGAGCATTCTCCTGGAGGAAGCTTTTCACTTCAAGTCTCCCAATGCCGGGCTGTTCCGGAATTGTCATCAGGCAAACTGTTATCTTTCGGAGGCTTATGCATTGGGGGCCCCCCGTTGGGACGGCGTATTGCCGAAGATCTCCATTGCGCGGGAAATGGTCGAATTGCCCGCGCTGATCCGCGCCTTGTGCGGTCACTCAAGAATGCTGATTCTGGGGGCAGGGGCGGCATACGGTGCCGCCAAGCGCTGGGGCAGTGAATCCTTTCGGACCGTGGCGGCGGACTGGATCGGCCGCGGCGGGATCGTGGTGTCGGTAGGCGGTCCCAAAGAGTGGGAGATCGGCGAGGAGATCGGTCAGGGGCTGCGTCCTGAAAAATTTTTCAACCTGATGGGGAGGACGGATCTCTTTGAACTCATGCATCTTCTGCGGTGCGCCGCTGCAGTGGCGGCCAATGACAGCGGGGTGATGCACCTGGGGGCGGCGCTTGGAACGCCGGGGGTGGCGGTTTTCGGGTCCACGGATTACACTTCCACCGGACCCATTTCCCCGGATTGGAAACTGGTGATTTCGGATGCGGAGTGTTCCCCGTGTTTCCTCCGTGTCTGCCCGAAACAGGAGCCGCAGTGCATGAAAAAGATTTTGCCGGAGACGGTGATCCATGAACTGAACCTGCTGAAAAAAAATGTACTGATGGAGGAATAATATGAAAATTCTGAGCCTGTTGCTGGGGCTGATTCTGGGATGCGGTATCTGTGCCGAAGAAATGACGGTGTCTGTCCGGCGGGCCAATATCCGGAAGACTCCTTCCACCAAAGGATCGGTGATCCGTTCCGTAAAGCAGGGGGAGGTCGTTCCGGTCAAGGCGGTCAAGGACGGCTGGGCGGAGCTGGACAACAATGGAGGTTTTATTTCCGCTTCGCTTCTGAAGAAAAAAGAAGCCGGGACCGATGTTGCAAAATTAACTGCGGAGAAAACAGCGAAATCCGCTCCGGAGAAAAACGCAAAATCAACTGCGGAGAAAACAGCGAAATCCGCTCCGGAAAAAGCGGAAAAATCTGCGGAGGTCAATATTCCTGCAGCGGGGAAGCGGGACCAGCCGTTCAGTGATTTTCAGGTTACGCCGGGAAGCCGGAAGGATGTAACGGTAAAAGGCATGCTGTATCCGGTCAAGGGAAAAGGCGGTGTCCGGTATGCCCTGCTGGAGGTTTCCGGCGGAAAATATGTGGTGTCCTGCTTCGTTCACACCGGGAAAAACGATGTCATGAAGCCCTTTGCCAACAAAGATGTCCAGCTGGTCGGGTCTTGGTACAAGGTTGCCGGCTGGAAGCACCCGGTCATGCAGGTCCGCCGCTGCAGGGAAGTCCCCCAGAATTGATGCGGAGCGGCGGGAAGGTGTTTTTCTACCCCCGCTTGTTTTCCAGTTCTTCCCAGCGGTCATAGAGCTGCCGGACCGTTTCTTTGGCGGAAGCAAGGTCCTGCTGGAGTTCCGCCGAACGGGGGCCGTAGGCTGAAAAAAAGTCCGGCCGTCCGAAGATGGCTTCAATTTCCGCAACACGGGCCTCCGCTTCCAGGATCTTTTCCTCCATGTGTTCAAGTTCCTGCGTTTCCCGGTAGGTGAGCCGGACCGTTTTGGGCCTGTCCGGCGGCGGGGGAGGGGGCGTTTGTCGCCTGGCCGCCGGAGCGGGCGTCTCCTGTAATGGTGCCGGACGTTTGGCCAGATAGTAATCGTAATCTCCGGGCGTAAAGAATACCCGGCCGTACGCATCGAATCCCAGAATATGCGTCGCCACCCGGTTCAGAAAATAGCGGTCGTGGCTTACCAGCGCGGCGCAGCCGTCAAAATCGGAAAGGGCTTCTTCCAGCAGTCGCAAACTGGCCAGATCCAGATCGTTGGTGGGTTCATCCAGAATCAAAAAGTTTCCGCCCTGTTTCAAAACTTTTGCCAGGGCCAGACGGGCCTTTTCCCCTCCGGAAAGCCGGTCGATCCGGGTGTGAATACGCTGGTCTTCAAAGAGAAACCGCTTGAGATATCCCCAGATGGAGATGCTTTCCGTGCCCAGAGAAATGGTTTTGAAGCCTTCGCCGATTTCTTCTTCCACCGTCTTGCTTTCATCCAGCACCATGCGGGATTGATCAATGCAGTTGAACTGCACCGTTGGAGCGATTTTCACGGTTCCGGTTTCCGGTGCAAGTTTTCCGGTCAGAAGCTGGAGAAAAGTGGTTTTTCCCGCTCCGTTGGGCCCCACGATCCCAAGCCGGGTCCCAGGGGTGAATTCAAAGTTGAAGTTTTCCAGGATCTTCCTCCCCGGAAAAGCGAAGGAAACTCCCTCGAAGATTACCGTCTGATTTCCCAGATGAGGCGCCCGGGGGATTACCAGATCCATATTCTGATCCCGCTGGGGGGCCTCCACGGCGGACACGGCTTCAAAATGTTTGACCCTGCCCACATTCCGGCGAAGCCGCGCTTTCGGGGAACGCCGGACCCACTCGATTTCATCCCGGAGAAATTTTCTTCGTTTGGCTTCCACCACATCCTCTTCGGCAATGCGGGCCTCCCGCCCGGTCAGATAATCGGCGTAGGAGCCTTCGTAACTGTAGAGACTGCCGTGATCCAGTTCCACGATACGGGTTGCCAGCCGGTCCAGAAAATACCGGTCGTGCGTGACAAAAATACAGCTTCCCCTGCGTCCGGCCAGAAAATCCTCGATCCACTCCACGGTCGTCACGTCCAGATGGTTGGTGGGTTCATCCAGGAGCAGAAGATCCGGTTCACCGATCACTGCTCTGGCTAAAATGACCCGGCGTTTTTCTCCGCCGGAAAGCTGCGATGCGGGTCGTTCCGGGTGCGTGATATGGAGTGCATCAAGGAGTTCGTCCAGCTTGTGCTCCGGGTTCCAGCCATCGCACTCCTGAAGTTTCTTTTCCAGAAGCGGCAGTTCGGCGGCGGGGACAGAGGGATTCTCGTAACGGCGGTGCAGTTCCCGGATCCACTGGAGGCCGTCCCGGATATTTTCTCTGGCGCTTCTTGCAAGGTCCAGCTCAAACTCCTGGGGCATGACCGAGATCCTCAGAGCCCGGCCCCGGGCAACGGCTCCGGAGGAAACCTGTTCGGTCCCGGCAAGGACCCGGAGGAGGGTGGATTTTCCGGAACCGTTTCGGCCGATCAAGGCGATGCGTTCGCCATCGGCACAGCTTATCGACACGTCCCGGAAGATCACCTGTTCTCCTATGGCAAGGTGCAGACCCTCGGCGGAAACAAGAACTTTTTTCATTCATCTCTCCTGATTGTCTCAAGGGGGCCTCTGAAAATTCAGACGGATGGATCTTCGAGACCATGGAAAAAAGACACAAAGTGAAATTTTGAGGCGGATACTCCAAGCGGTAACCGCCGGGAATCCACGCATTGCGGACCTTTCCCTATGCCGGCAAGCCGCCGGAATCAATTTTCAGCAGACCTCTTTACATAATATAGCACGCAAAAGTGTTTTTTGCCAGAATTCCCGTCCGGAGCCGTCATTTTTCCGTTTGCGGGAGACCGCCTCGCAAAAAATGTGTTTTTGGGCATTTCCAGCTTGCCAAAACCGCAAAACGGTGATACATTGCTGAATCGTGTATCGGGGGTGGGAAAGGTCGAAAAACGGGAAATGGAACCGCTAAAGAACAATCTTGACAGCGAAAAGACCATTGCGCTGGACCCTGTGCAGTTGTCCGATACGACTGCCCGGATGGACTCGCCTCTGAAGCATATCAGTGCGGCTCCCGAGGTGGCCGGGCGGCGTTCTTTCCGGGGGATGCTCCGGCACTGGTGGGGGCGGTCGATCCAGGAACTCCGGGATGTGGATTCGGAAATCACTTCCGGTATCGCCGTCCGCTGCAGTTTCGTGAACTGCGAGGGGACGCCGCCGAAGAATATGTTCAAACTCTCCGACATATACGAGGTGGGAGAGGTTTTTGCTCAGGGGGGGCAGAGCATTATCCGCTGCGCCGAGGACATCCGGTTCGGACGCATGGTGGCCATCAAGACTCTCAGACTCAATTCCGGGGATCCGGAGGCTGCCCGGCTGGCCTTTATCCGCGAGGCGCAGATCACTTCCCAGCTGGATCATCCGGCCATCCTGCCCATTTATTCCCTGACCAGGGATCCGGACGGGAGCATGCACCTGGCCATGAAACATGTGGTCGGAGAGACCATGCAGAAATATCTTCAGCAGCTGGTCCAGCTGTATGAAGAGAACGGTTTTGAACAGTACGATGAGCGGAAGAACCTTTATCTGCGGCTGGATTATTTTCTGCGGGTCTGCGATGCCATGGTCTATGCCCATGCCCGCAACGTGGTCCACTGCGACCTCAAGCCGGAAAATATCATGATCGGAAAATACCGGGAGGTCTATGTTATGGACTGGGGAATTGCCCGGGCCATTGACGACGGCAGGGAGTGGGTCCCCCCAAACAGCATTTCCGGTACGCTCCGCTACATGGCTCCGGAGATCATTGCGGGGGGCCGTCCCGGTGTGCAGTCCGATGTTTTTTCGCTGGGGACCATTCTGTACGAGATCACCACGCTGAACAATGCGTTTTCCGGCCGTGATTCCGCGGCGATCATCCGCAATATCAAATCCGGCGGCATCGGCGGATTTCACCACCGTTTCGGATATCTCTTCCTGCGGGAACTCAAGGGGATCATCCGCAAGGCCACCGCGCCGGATCCCCTTGACCGCTATGTTTCAGTTTCCGATATTGCTGCGGATATCCGCAAGGCTCTCCGCAGCGAGGATACCTCCATTTCCAGAAACAACCCGGCGGAGCGTTTTGTCCACTGGTGCGCCCGGAATCCGAAAATCATCGTGCTGAGTTTTCTGGGACTACTCATTTTTGCGCTGGTCGGTCTGGGGGTGTCCATGGCCAGAGAACTCGGGAGCATGGCCCGGCAGAAGGCATATGACGCCGCCGTGGCAAACGTATTTGCCAAAAGCATGCTGGCCGCTCAGCAGATCAACAACCGCTTTGCCGGTACCGTACAGCTGCTGGATTCGGTGAATGCCGAATTTCTGCTGCAGCGTTCCGGGGGCGGTTCCGGGACCGGATTGAAAAATACCCGGTTCAGCCATGACTTGAATGCAGAACCGTCTCCGCCGTCTTACAGTTGGGCCCCGGCTTATCACCGCAAGGTGGATTTCAGCTGTTTATCCTGGACGACGGCTTCTGCCGGAGGAACTCCGGAGTCCGAGCAGAAAATAAGGATCAATCTGGAGGCTCTGGATGCGCTGGTGTTCCGGTTCCGGCAGATTTTTTTCCGCAGAGGTGACGGCGCCGATTCCGGTTTCAGCGATCCGGTTTATGCCGAACAGCAGATCCGGAGAAACGGAACTTCGCCTCATGTTCTGGCATTCGGATTTCCGGACGGACTTTTCTGTATCTACCCCGGAACCGGAGATGGAAATCGCGGTTTTGATCCCCGGAAAAGTTACTGGTACCAGAATGCCGCCAATGTCTGGAGTCACCAGTACGTCTGGAGTCGTCCCTCCGCCGGATCCTTCCGGAACGCGGGATACGGGATTGCGTGTTCCACGCCGATTTATGATTCCGATGGGCGTTTCATCGGCGCTTCGGCAGCGGTGCTGAGCATTCCGTTTCTGGAAAAGGAGATTTTCGGTTTCGGCAACACCGGGGAGATGGTCCGTGGCAAATATATTTTTGACCCCGGCGGGAACATTCTGCTGTCGCCGGACCGGAAGGGGGCGATCCCGGGATCTGTCCGTCTGCGCTCCATGGTCGTGGAGCTTGCCTTGCGGCGCAAACTCGGATACTGTGTGGAATCCATCGGAGGGAAAAATTATCTGTGGAATTTCTTTTTCCTGGCTTCCCCCCGCTGGTACTATGCTGAATGCATCGACATTGACTGCATGATGACGCAGCTGAGTCTCAGAAAAAAATGCGAGCCGGCCGGGCCGGAGAAATTTCTCTGCCGTTGATGTGAGCCCTGCCGGAAGGTGCTCAATTCATCCGGTGCATGCGAATCAAGATATGCTCCCGCAGTTTCAGCAGACCCGCCGCCCCCAGAACGCAGAGGATGGGCAGTGCCGGGATTTGATACCGGGGCACTGTGATCGGCCCCGGCAGGAAAAAGTAATATTCCGCGCAGGCAAGGACTGCAAAGATCATCAGATATTCCGTCCGGATATTTCGCAGGAGCCTGCAGATTTCCGGCAGAACCCCGACCAGCAGCAGTCCCGCCGGCAGCAGCAGGGGGAGCAGCAGAAGCGGGATGTACCATCTGCCGTCAAAATAGTGGAGAATTGCCGGAACAAGGCCGCGGCGGTGCAGAATGTCCAGCGTCCCCCGCCCCGGAGATGTCACCCCCAGATCTTCGCACAGTGCGGCTGCGTCCGGGATCAGCACATGAGGCCGGAAGTGCTGGCGGATCCAGATCACGGGGTGGGCGGCGATGAGTTCCCGGAACTTTTTCAGCCTGTATGCGGTCCGGCTTCCGGCATCCGGATAGCGTGACCGGTCGGCAAATTCCACCTCAAGATTTTTCAGGATCCGGGCTTTTTCCTCCTCGAAGCTTGAATGATTCACTGCCGCCAGGATCATGGCGCCATTCTGGTGGTACATGGCTCCGGTATTGGTGTCGATGCAGTACCCTGCGCCCAGCGAGGCATTGCGCATTTCCCACGGAAAGAGAATGGCGAAAAAGAGCGCCGCTCCGGCGATCCCCCGGAAGCATTTTTCCCGCAGGGTGATCCCTTTCCGGATGGCCAGGAGAAAGAGCGCCGACACGATCCATGCAAGATTGATGGGCCGGATCAGTGCTCCGAACGCGGCAATGCCCACCGTCAGAAACCAGTCTTTTCTTTTTCCGTCCTCCAGAAATTCCAGCAGAAAATAACACTGATACGCCGCAAAAAGTCCGAAAAGCGTGTCCGAGAGCCACAGTCCCCGGTTGGCCATGACCGTGGGGTTCCAGAGGAAAAGCCCCGCCGCCAGCAGTCCGGCATTCTTTCCCGCATAACGCATTCCCGCCCGGTAAACCGGAATTGCCGTCCAGATACCGATCAGACCGAAGAGCAGCGCTGCCCCTGCGGGGGTTCTACAGACTGCCGCCAGGATCAGGGGAAATCCCGGGGCCCGTTCGACACACTCCCCGAAACCCTGTCCGGAAGACAGCGCCATGGCTGGTGCAAGGTATCCGGCCGTATCCGGCCGGGAAAAAAATCCCGCCGGATCGCCGGAACACAGTCCCGGGATCTGCAGCGCCAGATGGGCCAGAAGGGTCACCGCAGCCAGGTACAGAAAGCGGCGGTCGATCAAAGGGGAGTTTTTCGGCAACGGTATCATGCAGGAAGCACTCCTCCCGGATGGTTTCCTCCGGTTGCGGCAAAACACTCCATTTCCACCAGCCAGCCTGGGCGGCATACCGGCGCCGTCACCATGTTTCGGGGCAAGTGCCCGGGAAGAAGAGATTTCAGGATATCCTCCACGACCGGGGCATCCGCCGGATCCCGGAGATAGACGGTTCCGGTCCGCAGCGTATCCAGTCCCATTTCCGCATTGTCCAGCAGTGCGGCGATATTCTCCAGCATGCGCTCCGTTTGTCTGCGGACATTTCCAACATGGAGGATGATCCCGTTTTTGTCAATGCTGGCGGTCCCGGAAATGAAACACCATGTGCGGTCCCGGAGAAGGATCTTCATCCCCCGTTCAAAAGCCACGCCGTAAATGTGGGTGGGGGACAGGTATTCATCCGCCTGCACCGGCACATGATCCTCCTCCTTCAGGCCGGTTATGCTCAGGGAATCCATTTTCACGAAGCGGCAGGGGTCCGCCATTTTTCCTTCGATCCCGGTACTGGCGATGAACCGGCGTTCTTTGACAAGCCCGATTCTGGAAAAATACTCGTTTCTGGCCCGGACCAGTCCGGAATACTGGTTGTCCACATCCTTGCAGTAGAGCCAGGTCCGCACCGTATGGCGGGCAATACTTCCCTGATATCGGGCCAGTGTCCCGTCCAGTGCCAGGAATTCCTGCATCGTGTGATCAAAACTGCTTCCCGGCGTTACTTTTTCCAGCGCGTGCCACAGGGCGCATCCTCCCTGCATCTGTATGGCAAGAGTATTGCCGTCCGTCTTTTTTGCGGAGGCGGAGAGGCCCCGCCAGTGCCACGCCTCCAATGCGATCCTGGAGCCTCCGGCCGGCATCTGTCCCACCACGGAAAGGAATCCCCCCCGGCGGTTCTTCAGTTCCGTTCGTATAAAAGAAAACTGGTTGACCGGGTCGCTGACATGGAATCTCAGGAGGATCTCGCTTTCGGGCGAACAGCCGGCGTTGCGGAGAAAGGAGGCGTATTCATCCAGCAGGGATTCCAGTTCCTGCTGAAAATCCGTTTTTCGGGGGGATGTCCCGGTAAAAAAACACTCATCACAGCCTGCCGGGCCGGGGAAAATATGACCGCGCATCATTTTGAAATCCCTTCCACATGAACCATCCATACCGGGGTGAAAATGTACCCTTTTCCGGTACGGGTTTTCCGGTTTTTGTCAAGAAACGTGTGGTGATACGAAAGTTTCAGAAACATGGGAAACTGTGCGCCGGGAGGGGCCGACGGCGCGGCTCTCAGCGTCAGAACCATTTTGTACTGCCGGCGTTTGGCGTTGACGGTGACAAGTTCCGGCTTTTCCGCGGAAAGCCACTTGGGCGCATCGGCGATTTCCGGCAGATCCGGTTCCGTCCGGTCCGGCAGTCCGCGGATCTGGAACTGCAGTTCCACTTTCCCGCCGGGGGGGATGCAGAGTTTTTTTCCGGTCGGATCCTCCGTCAGGATCCCCCGGCCGCGCCAGTTGGCCGCAAAGATCAGCAGGGGGGCATCCACCAGATGGGTGTAAGCAAATGCCTGCATGGCCGGGTCCGCCGGAATGGCCGTCCGGGTAATGGGGCCGTCAGGCGTCTCCGCCGTCCCGGTTATCCGGACGGGGGCGGGAGCAGGTATTTTTTTGACCCAAGGGGAATAGACTGTAATAATCATGCGCTCCACTCCCGGCGGGATCACATTATTGCCCCGGATCCGGAGCAGGGGACTTCCTTCGACGGCAAGTTTTACGGCGTTTGCAAACCCCTCACGGCGGATCACATGAATTGTTACCGGGACATCGGATTCGATCCCCGCCTCAATGCCGCTGGGAGAGGCGATCAGCTGAAAATCCGGTCGGGGCCGGTCGATGCGGAGAAGATACTTTCCCGCCATACCGGCGCTGTCGGAAATTTCCAGAGAATACGTCCCTGCTTTGGGAGCGGTGTAGGCGATCCGCGCATCGGCCCTGTGCATTTCCCGTCCGGAAAGCACCCCGCAGGCAGGATCGTCGCATTCTGCGGCCAGTGTCCCGTCCGGACCGTACAGCCGAAGTACGGTGTCGAGCGGGGAACCGGTACGGCGGGCAAGGGTTTCAAAGACGAACTGCTGTTTTTTTTCTGCCCGGATCCGGACTTTCTGCCGTTCGCCCGGGGCCAGATTTCCGGATATCAGCACAGGAGAAGTCACTTCCAGAGCGTTTGTCCAGGTTTTTCGCGGCAGAGGCGGCAGTTCCGCTTTTTTTTCCGGACGCGGATAAGTTCCGGTCCCGCAGTGGATGCGATAGACAAAATCTTCTCTTCCCCGGTACAGGGCATCCCGGATCTTCAGGAAATATTCCCCATCGGCGGGGACCCGGCACTCCAGGAGGGGATCCGGGTCCAGACCGTTCCGGTCCGCCCGGAAGAGGGAGCGTCCCTGCGCATCAAAGATTTCCAGCACCGGCTGGAAAAATCCCGGGACGCCGTCGCCGATAAAGGGTTTGAAAAAGCGGCCGTAAACTTTGAAGTGACAGAGGGTTCCGGCTTTCAGACGGACTTTGAAGACATCCGTTTCCCCCGGAAGGATCTGCCCGTTTAAATTGCCCGGAAGGGTGAATTCCCGGAGGTCTCTTTTTTCGTAGGGCGCCGTAAATGCCGGTTCCCTGATTTCTGCTGCCGGGCTGACAATGAAGGGAACCGGATTGCTCAGTTTTCCACGGCCCTGAAGCCGGATGAAGCGGATCCCCGGCCTGGCATTCTGCGCAACCCTGATCCGGAGAATGGTTTTCTGATTCAGTGAAGGGCTGGCCTGCAGGGGATTGGGGCGGATGTACAGGGCCCGCATCAGGAGATCTGTCTGCAGCAAAGTCAATTCCGGGATTTTATCAAACCACGGGCATTTGCGCCAGCCTTCGGTGTTTTCCGGGAGCGGCGGGAGCGGCTTGCCGGTACGGTGGGCTTTGATCAGATCCTTGAGATACTGCCGCTGGCGGTTGTCCACAAAAGGAATGGAGGGCGTATTGTCAACTTTC
Organism: Lentisphaeria bacterium UBA1776; assembly: GCA_002314605.1. Taxonomy (GTDB): domain Bacteria; phylum Verrucomicrobiota; class Lentisphaeria; order Victivallales; family Victivallaceae; genus UBA1776. The sequence goes on from DCGO01000142.1 coordinate 12,539, forward strand.
AGACATTCCACCCCGGGATCGCCGTCAACCCAGATGCCGGTGGTCCCCCAGTTGTTCTGGCCGCCGGCAAGCACATCCACCGTTTCGCCGGCCCGGGCTCCTCCGGGGTAAAGATACCCCAGATGTCCCGCTGCGGCGGAGAATCCCAGAAGCAGGAAGAAGATGCAGAAACGGAAATTCATGATTCATATCCTCAAAACTGATACAGGAATTCTTTGCTGTTTACCAGCGCCCACAGGAGTTCATGCCAGAATTTCCAGCGTTCCCGGGGCGGAAGAAGATTGAAATATTTCCGGCAGAGCGCCAGTTCTTCCGCCGTTTCCGGCCGGGAAAGGGCCGCCAGATAAAGTTTGCTGATGCGCAGATTGAAGCTGTCGCGTTTGCCGTACCAGCGGTTGGGAGTCTGCCGGAGTTCATTGTAGAGTTTGCCGGAATTGAGAAAGAAGAGCTTCTGTTTGCCGGTGAGATTGTCCCGGCGTTCCTCCGGGGATCCGGAATCCCGGGGAGGCTTGCCCATGAGGTCCAGAAAGGCGCTGGAGATGCTGCCGTCGTCAATGGCGCCGGCCCGGGTCCCCGGGGGGAGAAAGGTGAAGGGTTCCGGGATCACGCTGGAATAGTTTTCAAAAGAGTGTTTCAGGAGTGCGCTGATCCGGTCGGAGATCTGTTCCGCATTCAGACGGCGGACAGGATAAGCGGCAAAAACCTTCTCCTGCTTCGGAGTCCCCGGCGGCAGACTGTATGCCGGAGAAAGCAGAATTTCCCGGTAGAGTTTTCTGATGTCGAACCCGGAAGCGCGGAACCGGCGGGCCATTTCCCCGCGCATGGTTGTCAGCCGGGGATCCGAAGGTTCCCGCCCGAAAAGTCTCCGCCAGACCCGGCAGACCATGGCGTCCGCAAACATATCCGAGGCCAGAATTTCCTCCGCCAGCACCGTGCGGGGATCCGTATCCGCCGGAATGATGACTCTTGCCCGGCCCGGTACTGCCGCCCGGAGGAGCGGGGTCCCCGGCGGCGGATACTTGCAGAACACAAATTCCTCCTTCCACTCCCGGCTGCTTTTATAGCCGATGCGGGTGAAAAAGGCGATGAAATCCCGCTGCTGGCGTTGGGAGAAGCTGTCAAGGTGCCGTCCGAAGAAGGTGAGGCTGGTGACTTCCGCAAGCCCTTTGGGGGAACGGTCCGCCGCCGCCCGGAAAAAATTGGCCGGAGCCACCCGGAAATTGCTGCCGGAAGCGGTCAGGACTTCCCTGGCAAAACGGTCGTAAGGGATGTTGTCCCTGCAGAAGATATAGACGTAGCGGCTGTAGAACTGTACTGCATTGGGCCACAGATTGATGGGAAATTCCGCTTTGATCCGCAGTTCATCTCCCCAGAGATGGGCCTGATAGACGGCATAAGGGTCACCGCGCAGCAGCCGTTCGACAAGTTTGACTCTTTTTTCCGGATCCTGATCCAGCAGAAAGGCAGTGATCTCATCCGGATCCGGCGGAAGTCCGGTCAGGTCCAGATGGACTCTCCGGAGAAAATGCGCTTCTCCCACGGGCCCCCGGACAGACGAAGTCATTCCGCACCGGTCCCATATTTCCCGCTGACGCTGTTCCAGGGAAAGCTCCGGTTCCGTGGTACAGCCGGCCAGGAAGAGCAGCAGCATTGCCGCCGCATACATCCGTAATCGGTTCATTGCATCCTGTTCCTGTATCAAAAAACTGCCGAAAGTGCAGTTCCACATACCATACACAGCAAGACGGAATTTGTCAAATCTCCTCTTCCGGAAAACGGGTGTGCCATCGAAAATATTTTGTTTTTTCATGTGGTGCATGAATATTGCCGCTGCAAAATTCAAATCATTCCTGTTTCCCGCTTGCAATTCCGGCGGCCGGATTGTATATTCAGCGCCGTATGGTATGTGTTTCATGAAAATGAACCGGAAAAGGAAGGCTCATGAAAAATTTTTTTTCCGTCGTGATGCTGTTTGCCGCCGCCGGTACAGCCTGTGTGAGGATGGCGGCGGAACCGAAATCACTGTACGACATTCAGTGTGCGGCATTCAATCCGGAGAAAGCGAAGTCGATCCATTCGGCCAAGCTGGTTTACGAGGTAAAAGACGGCAGCCGGTATTCCTGTCTGGTCATCCGGGCCACATCGAAAAATCAGTCCCGCATCGACTTCCTTGAGAAAAAGGCGATTTTTTCCGTCTGCCGGAACGGGGAAAAATACTGGGCATACGATTCGGCAAAGGGGTTTATCGCCCCCACCCGGAGTGAATGTGAGGGAATCCTGATCGATCTGGCTTTTCTGCCGCTGCCTTTTGGGGAGAAAGCGGATCTTTTTCAGCCGCTGACTCCTGAAGGGCAGGGGACTTTCGGTAAAGCTGCCCGCCAGTGCCGTGTTTACGGGACCACCCTGATCCATTCCCCGAAGGAAAAATTTGAGTTGTGGGCCGATGCGGGAAAGCATCTTCTGTATCTGGTCAGGGCTTCCTGTGAAGACGGACCTTATGCCACCCGTTTTTTCAATTACAGGGACTTTGACGGGATCCGGATGGCAACACGCATCACCCTTGCCGCGCCGGAGGGCAGTGTCCGCATGAAACTCCTTTCCGCCGACTGGAATGTCGCTTTGCCGGAGACGGTGTTCAGCCAAAGCAGCCCGGTTGACGACAATGCTCTGGTGCTCCTGCAGAAAAACATTGCCGGAAAAACGGATGACAAACCCGCTGCCGCACCTTCCGGAGAGATTACCGGTCCGTTGGCCGGAGAGGAGAACCGGGCACGGACGGTCCGGCATAATGCCGCCGTCAGAGAACGTCTGAAGTGGCAGATCCGGAAGCAGGAGAAAATCGTCCGCGATCTGGAGATCCGGATCGCCGCCAAAGAAAAGACCTTGCAGAATGCCGGATCTCCCGGCGGACAAGAGCGTTACAGCGACGGTTCCGTCCGGAGAGCCTGGAATTTTTACGGCTGGCAGAACCGGTCTTCCGGCGGCCGCAAAACCATGCGGGCCGCCAAAAGCTATTTCACCAATACAAAGTCCTCAAACAGCGATTTTGAGCGCCGGAGTCTTACGAACATGCAGATCCAGCTTGGAGATGCCAGGGCCGAACTGGAGATCCTGATGGAAAAGATGCAGGCTCTGACGGCGAAAGAGAACGGTGCAGCGGGAGAAGGACGGTAATTCCCGCCGCCGGAGTCCGGATCAGGCCTCTTTGCCGGTCCCCGGCAGGATCGTCCGCAGAAACTGCAGTGTTTTGAGGGCATCGAACCACTGGTGAAAGGCCCGGGGAAGGGCTCCGGGGAGTTGCGGGGTATTTTTGACCACCCCCGGCCAGATCCGGAAGAATCCCCGGTTTTCCAGCCATGCGGCGGTTCCAGGCGCAAGTTTTGAGCGCCATTCCGGAAGCCGCAGATCGTCATTCACCAGTTCCAGCAGCGCCTTCAAAGCAGCAAAGGCTTCTTCGGAATAGACTTCCAGCTCCTCTCCGGCCAAAAGGGAACGGACTGCCGGGCCGGTGCCGAAGGGGACCCTGTCCGACGGTCGGGGTGCGGGATAGACGACCGGTTCGTCAAGGGAGCCCATTTGGGTCACCTTGGCCGCAGCCTGCATGAAGTAGAAATCTTCGCCGCCGGAACGGACCCGCATGCCGCCGCAGGCAGCATAGGTGCTTGCCCGCACCGCCATGGCGGACCCGATGGTGAAAAAGGCGTAGGGACTTCCCGCCGCTTTCAGGCGGTCCACATAGTCCTGCATGAAATGTTCATATTTCCGGATGGCCGTCTCCTCCTCCGGCGTACGTCCCTGCCGGTGCCGGACGCGGATGCTCAATGCCCCGTGATTCGGGTGATCGCGGAACCATCCGGAGATCAGGGTCCAGTAATCCCGTGATACCGGGGAGTCGGCATCCAATCCGACGATGATGGCATTTTCAAGGTCATCCGGGGGGAGGCAGGCCAGGGCCGTATCCATGCCGATCCGGCGGGCCTCGCCAACGCCCTTATGGAGTTCTTTTCCGGGAGACGCCCCGTCGATCCAGAAGACCCCGGGATACACTCCCTGGCGCAGTTGTTTCAAAAGTTCCAGATCATGGGCTTTCCGTTCCGGGGCGGTGTCGGGGCTGTGATTCACCACCAGCAGGACGCCAACTTCGGGGGGCAGTGCGGCCCGCAGACTTGCCAGCGTGCCGGGAAGTTCCTCCAGCTCATCCATGACCGGCATGGCGATGAAGTGGCGGAAGCGTCCGGCGGGGCTTTCCGGCTCCACCGGCCGCAGAAGGGCCTTCCGTAAATATTTATCCAGTTCCCGGCGGTTCATGCTGTAAATATGAAAAAGGCACGGGGAAAATTCCGCCGTGCCGATTTTGCTTCGAAGATTCTGATTAACGGGCGTAGTATTCGATGACGCTCATGATCTTGACCTTCACCGGGATCTCATCGACCTGGGGCATCCGGACGAGGGTTGCCTTGCAGTTCTCGAGGTCCACTTCCAGATAGGCCGGGACAACGGCGTTGCCGCTGCGGGCGATCTGGGCGATGGCCGGGGATTTCTCCGCCACGATGGAGATCACCTGACCCTCCTTGAGGCGGCAGCTGGCGCGGTCAACGCGCTTGCCGTCCACCAGGATGTGGCCGTGGCTGACCATCTGCTTGGCGGCAAAGATGGTGGGAGCGAAGCCGCAGCGGAAGACCAGCGCATCCAGCCGGGTCTCCAGAGAGATGAAGAGCTTGTCGCCGGCCTGACCGGTACCGGCCTTGGCTTTGGCGTAAGCGATGCGGAGCTGATTCTCGCTGATGGCGTAGTAGTTTTTGAGTTTCTGCTTTTCAAGCAAAAGTTCACCATAGGTGGTGAGCTTGGCGCGGCGTCCGCCGTTTTTGGAGCCATGGGGACGGGCGGGGACGGCACGGGCCTTTCCCTTGACGGTCGGACAGTTGGGGCAGCCCCAGAGGCATTCGCCGATACGGCGGCAGAACTTGTGTTTCGCTCGACTTGCGGTTGGCATAACCAATCCCTTTCCGGAGGGTTCTCCTCCATTGACAGTTGTGTGAACTGCATCCGCCGGTGTCAAGCCTTTCATGGGGCCGACCGATGCATTACCGTGCAAATCACGGTCCTATAAGATAGCACAATATCCCGGATTTGCAAGTCTTTATCGCAAAATTTCCGGGATCGAAAGGCGGATGCCCCGTGCTTTCTCACTCGATCCGGAAGGTCCTGATCTCAAAAGGTTTGAAATTGAGATGGATTTTTCCGTCAGCGGCCGTCAGCGGGGCCGAATCGTGCCACTCCATAAGATCCGTTTCCGTCACTGTGAAAGCGGACCGGAGACAGAGGTCCGCCTCGGAGAAACGGCCCCGGGTCTCCACAAGGCGCACGATGAGTGAATTGTCCTTTTCCGCTTTTTTGAGGACTTCCAGCGAAACGCCGTCGCCCTTGACGGTCACCGGAAAGAGCATTCCCTCCGCACTTGTTCCGGGGAAGAGCATCACCTCCCGGTTCAGCTGCGCCGCTTCGGCGTAAAGGCCGCTCTTGAGGCCCTCTTCCGCATGGGGGTAGAAGCTGTAGGTGAAATCGTGTTCCCCCAGATCCGCAAAGTGGTCCGGATGGGTGGGAGAGCGGAGCAATGCCAGATCGATCACCCCGTCCCGGAGGCGGTAGCCGTATTTGCAGTCGTTCAGGAGTGCTGCGCCGTATCCCCCTGCGGAAAGATCGGCGTACCGCTGACCGCAGGTCTCGAATTTCGCCTGATCCCAGCTGGTGTTGTCGTGAGCGTTCCGTTTTACAGCTGCGTACTGGATGTCGAAGAGGCCCTCGCTTGCGGCAATGGTGGTCGGAAATTCGGTGCGGAAGAGGGTCCGCCGTTCCCGCCAGTCTGCATGGGTCACAAAATCCAGACGGCGGGCGCCGCGACGGAGAATGACTTTCTGGCGGATTTCAGACTTCCGGAAGCGGTAAATCATGGTCATTTCAGCAAAGAGCGGGCCGACGGTCCTTTGCATGGAAACGCATTCCGGGTGACCGGTGAGTTCATCCCGGTAGAAGATGTCGATATCCCACGCATCGTAGTCGAGGGGCCGGTCGTTGTAGAAACTCATCTGATTCCCCTTGCCGCACAGGACCTCCCGGTTGTTTTCCTTGTCAAAGACCTGACTCAAGGTGCCGTCTTCGGCAAAGGTGCAGCGGAGAAATTCGTTTTCGAGGGTGCGGCCGGAATCCCGGACCGGGAGGGCGGCGGGGCCGTCGCTTTTGCGGATGGTCAGAAAAGAGTCCGCCGGGACCGTGACCAGAATTTTGGAAGCGCCGTCTGCCGCTTGTGCCGGGTATCCCTCCGCCGATTCCCAGCCGTCAGGCAGGGACACGAGTCCCGTCCAGTCGCAGGAGAGGGTGTTCACCAGCGCGGCGGAACGGCCGTCGCTGCGGAAAAGTTTTCCGGCGGCGGCGGTAAGTTCCTTCCCGGTTTCTTCAAGGATGGTCCGGTACTGTTTCTCTGTGGTTTCATAAACGAGCCCGATGGAGGACCCCGGGATGATGTCGTGGAACTGATTCAGAAGCAGCGTCTTCCATGATTTGTCCAGCATGGATGCGGGGTAATCTTGCCGGGGCAGACAGGAGGCGAGAATTTCCAGCGCGGTCAGCGCCTGTTCGCATTTGCGGTTGTTGCGCTTGGTGCGGGCTTGTGTGGTCAGAGTCCCCCGGTGGTATTCGAGATAAAGCTCCCCGACCCACTTGGGAAGTTCGTCCCTGTGCGCGTCCAGCCGCCTGAAGAAGTGCCTCGCATGGTCGAACACCACTTTCGGGGAGCCTTCCAGATTTTTCAGGCGTTCTGCGCGCTCCACAAACTCTTCCGTGGGGCCGCCGCCGCCGTCGCCGATGCCCAGAAGACTCATGAATTCACTTAAAAATCCGGCTTCATTGAAGCGGTTGGCGGCCTTGAGGAGGTTATCCGGATTGGCCAGAGCGTTGTAGCTGTTTTCCGGCGGGAAATGGGTAATCACTTCGGAACCGTCCACCCCGATCCAGCGGAAGGTGTGGTATGGAAATTTGTTGACCTGGCTCCAGGAGATTTTCTGGGTGAGAAAACAGTCGCATCCGGCTTTTTTCATGATCTGGGGCATGGAGGCGGAGTAGCCGAAGACGTCGGGGATCCAGAGATTGCGGACGTCAATGCCGAATTCATCCATGAAAAAGTTTTTGGCGTGAAGAAACTGCCGCACCATGGATTCGCCGGAAATGAGGTTGCAGTCGGCTTCCACCCACATCCCCCCCTGGACTTCCCAGCGGCCCTCTTTCACGCGGGCGCGGATCTTTTCGAAAAGCTCCGGATAGTTTTCCTTGACGGTACGATAGAGATAAGCCTGCGATGCACCGAATTTGTAATCCGGGTATTTCTCCATCAGAAGCAGCTGGCTCGAAAAGGTCCGGGCCGCTTTGCGCGTGCTTTCCCGGACGGGCCACAGCCAGCCCACATCGATATGGGCGTGGCCGATGGTGCATGCCGCAAGCTCACTGGCCCCTGCCGGACGGTTCAGGATGTTTTCCCGCATGAATTTCCGGCAGATCGCGGCATTGGCCGGATTGCAGTTGTACATTGCCAGCACCTGATTGAGGCGGTGCATCAGGCGTTTCCCGAAATAGTGGTCCATGCCGTAAAAGGCCAGCATGTGACTGGCAATATCAAAGTCGATGAGGAAACTCCACAGTTCCCGGTCGAAAACGCAGAGTCTCAACCGTTTGATTTCCGGGTGAAACGTGCCGCCTGGCTCCTTGGGGTCCGTCTCTTCCGCCGCCGGGAGGCGGATGCCGAAGAGTCCGTTTGCCGCCGCCTCGGCCCAGTATTCCAGTTTTTCTCCGGCGGAGTGACCGCTTCCGATCACATAGCGGTATTTGCAGAAAGCGTGATCGAAAATGCTGAATCCGGTCAGCCCGTAAGCAGGGACCCCGTCGGGATCGAAGAGCAGAAGTTCGCCGCCGGTATGGAGCTGCAGACACAATTCCTTTCCCGCGAAGTTTTCCGGCACGACTCCCTGCAGATGAAACCAGGCGCTCTGCCACTGGTGCCCCCAGATCTCCCCTTCGGTGATTTTCCGGAAGGAGCCCTGGGTCCGGTCGGCGTATTTGACCGGCTCATCGCTCACGGAGCACTCCGCTTCCAGGGGGACCCACTCCCGGTAGATCAGGTCCGTGTTTTCGCGGACAAAACGGTCGATGCGCTTCTGATGGATGGCAAAGATATTTTCGTGCATAAGAAAACCTTTCTTCAGGGACTGAAATTTTCACTTAATTTAGCACGGCTTTGCAAAAAAGAAAGCCCGTCTGACCGGTCGTACGACAGGTCAGACAGGCAGGAGAGACCCGCCCCGGAGGCGGGAACGAGACAGCGCCCGCCGACCACCTGGTGAGCGGGTGCTGTCCGACCATTCAGTCTGCACGTCATGCAGACTGCAGGATGAACCGATCAGGCGAGTTTCGACACGATCTGATTGGCGTACTTGGACCATTTGTCCTTTGCATCCGCCAGATTTTCGGCATCCGCGATCACGAGGTAGGACTCCTTGCTCATGGAGAGCGTTTCGAGGCTGTTCACGTCCAGCTTGTCCACCGTCAGCGTGGCTCCCTTGCCGATGGAGAGTTTGTCCTTGCCTGCACCGAAATCAAGGAGGCCCTTGATCTCAACATCGGTATAGCTGCCGAGCTTCAGCGTGTCGTTGCCGTTGCCGAAGTCGAGGTTGTCGAACTCAACCGCGTTGTAATTCCCGAAATTGAAGCTGTCGCTGGCGTCCGTACCGGTGACGTCGGAGGCTTCCAGCCTGGCGGACTGACCGGCCTTGCCATTGCCGATGGAGAGCTTCTGCGTTCCGTCGATCCTGCCAAGCATCGTGGCGCTGTAAGACCCGAGGCTGATCGTTTCGGCGCTGCTGACGTTTCCGGCGGCGAAGATGGAACTCTTGCCGGTGGAGAGCTTGTCATTGCCGTCACCGAATGCGATGTCGGCGGCATCCTTCACCTCGGCGGCCTCCGGATCGTCCCAGTCTCCGACCCAGCGTTTCGCTGCAACGAACTTGGTGTTCTGTCCGGTGGAGAGTTTGTCATTGTCCGCACCGAAGTCGATGGCCCCGGAGGAAAAGTACGAACCTTTGGCTTCCAGGGTGTCGCTGCCGCCGTTAAATTTAAGATCCGCACCGATGAATTCGACCAGTCCGGTTTCGGTATAGTTGATTGCCCCGATGCCGACGTAGGAATCCGCCTTGGCCGTGATCTTGTCGGATTTGTCCGCCAAAGTGATACTGCCGCTGGCAAAGTGCGTTTCTTTGCCGATGGTGACGGTGGTCTTTTTGTCGGTGCCATTGATGGCTCCGGTCAGGAAGGACGCGCCTTCGGCCTTCAGCGTGGCATTGCAGCCATTCTGGAAGCTGATGTCGCCCGTCGTGACGGTCGAACCTTTGGCGCTCGTAACCTTGCTGACGTTGGTCAGGTTGGAAAGGATGTCCACATCGGCATCCTTGTCGATCTGGACCTTGTTGCTGCCTTCTTCCAGATTGATCTCCCGGCCTTTCGCACCGAAGGTGACATCCGTACCCTTGTAGAAGCGGATGGTGTCGCT
>DCGO01000030.1 GCA_002314605.1 Lentisphaeria bacterium UBA1776
CGGCATCAACCACCCCTGCGTGGTCATGCGGGGATTTCTGAATGAATTTGAAAGCGACTGCGAAGAGGCCCGGCCCGTGGTGAAGGAGCTTTACGACACCATCCGCGCCCTTGATCCGAAAACCATCATCACCTTTGCCTCGTGCATGAAAACCAGGGATGTATGTCTCGATCTGGTGGACGCCGTCTGCATGAACATCTATCCCGGCTGGTACGATTCCAGGTTCGACTCCATTTCCACCATTGACCGGATCGTGCCGAAGATCCGGGAACTCTCCGGTACGTTCCCCAAGGATAAACCTTATCTCCTGACCGAGATCGGCGCCGGGGCCCCCTACGGATTTCGGGACCCCCTCAAAACTTACTGGAGCGAGGAGTATCAGCGGGATCTGGTCCGCACCGTGCTGGAGCATGTTGTGGAGGATGAGAACTGTTCCGGCGTGGTCCTGTGGCAGTTTGCGGACTGCCGGACTTATGTGGCCGGGCCGAACATCTACCACCGGGGACGGGGATTCAACGACAAAGGTCTGATCGATGAATACCGCCGTCCCAAGCTGGCGTGGCACTGTGCGCTTGATTTTCTGAAAAGTTATCACCAGCGGAAGGAAGGTAAAAAATGAGAAGCCGGGGATCGCTGTTTCTTTTTCTGTTTGCCGCCGGAGGGCTCCTGTCCGCCCGTGAGTGCTTTGTGTCCCCGTCCGGAAGCGACCAAAATCCGGGCACGGAAGCCAAACCGTGGAAAACCATCGCCTTTGCCGCGGAAAACGCCCGGCCGGGGGATAAAGTCACCCTTGCCCCCGGTCTCTACCGGGAACAGGTGAAGTTCCGGAAGTCCGGCAAAGAAGGGTCTCCTGTCATTTTCTGCGGGACCCGGGGAAAAAACGGGGAGTTTCTGACGGTGGTCGAGCCGGAAGGCGCGAATATTTTCAGGTGGGAAAAAGCGCCGGAGATCGCTCCAGGAGTCTGGAAGACCCCCCTGCAGGCCGAGCCCAAAATTCTCACCATGGACAACCGGATGATCCTCCTGGTCAACCAGGTGGCCATGAGTCTCCCCCGGACGGGAAATCCGCCGGAGGAGATCAATGACTCCGCCATGCTGACCGGACACAACGGAAGAGGCGGCAGACGGATCGCCGGTCTGGACCTGCTGTCGCTGCCGGAAAACATCCGGGTCTCCAACATCTATTTCGGCAAATTTTCCGTCCCCCTGTGGCCCGTCATCGGTCATGTGATGGCCGGGTGGACCCAGGGCACTCTGTATGTCCGGTTCGCCGACGGCGACACCCCGGACAAGCACCGTTTCACCGCTTCCAACGGCGCCGGGTTCACCATTTCGCAGGCATCGCACCTGGTGTTTCAGAACCTCTGGCTGCGGAACAGCCGGATACAGTTTTCCATCCGGAACAATGCCCACCATGTCGTCATTGAGAACTCTCTCCTGATGCACGGAGGAAGCCGTATCGCCGTCGAGAAGGGGTCCCATCATATCACCGTCCGGAACAACATTCTGACCCTGGGATTCATCACCGGGGAGAATTTCCGCTCCCGGAGCAGTGAAGATATGACCGGCGGGGTGATGTATCTCGTGTTCAAGTACATTGCCGGGGTCTCCCGGTCCGACGACATGGGGGTCTTCACCCAGGGAGAATACACCGCGATCCACGACAATGTGATTTGCGGCGGACTCATGGGGATCCGCGCCTTCGGTTCCCACGGGGAGGTTTACCGGAACAGCGTCCGCAACATGTCCAGTGTGGGGATCATCACAGGCCCCCGTACTACCGGATGCTTTCACGACAATCTCATCATGGACTGCGGGATCCCCCTCCGGATCCACGAGGTCCGGCATGACAAGGGCCCCCGGGAAGAGTACTATTACCGCAATCTCTTCATCCAGAAGGAGAGATCCGGCAGCATGATCTATGTCCACTGTGAATCGTGGAAAAGCAAAAAAGGCGACAAGGTCAATTTTGAGAAACAGGGGAAGAAACTGGTTTACAAACAGCATCCTCCGGCTCCGGTGGATCCGGGGAAATTCTATTTCTACCACAACACCTTCCGGGGGGGAGACGAGCCGAAGGACGCTGCGCTCTTTTCCGTTGACCGCCTCAGCAAGACCTTCCGGGAGCCCCAGCCGTTTCTCTTCATGAACAACATCATCAAAGGCAGCCGCCATTTCAGTCTGAAATTTCAGGATGTTCTGGCGGGCAACCTCTTCTATTTCCGGAAGGACGCCCCGAAGATCAAGCCGCCGGCGGACAGAAAATTTCTGGACTGCAACCGGATGCTGAAGGCGGAAGACTTTGATTCCATCTGGAAAAAGGGAACCCCTCTGCCCGGACTGGAACTGGCGGAAGGCTCTCCTGCGCTGGATTGCGGGATCGACATCTCCGGAGCCTTTGAGTTCAACGGCAAAAAATATCCGCCGCTTCCCGGATTCAAGACCGGATATTTCAAGGGGAAAGCCCCTGCGGCGGGGATACTGCAGAAGCACGAATCCCCGGCGCTTTATCTTGAGCTTTTCCGAAAATCGGAAGATGTCTCTGCAAAACTCAGAAAGGGAGCTTTTTCCGGTCCTCTTTCCTCCTCCGGATCGAATCATCGCACCTCTAACGAAAGGAACTGAAAATGCAGAAGAAACATTGCACGAGCTTCCGTTTCCCCGGGTCATTCCTGCGATTCACGCTGATTGAACTCCTGGTGGTGGTGGCGATCATCGCGATCCTCGCCGCCATGCTGCTTCCCGCACTGAATTCCGCCCGGGAGAAATCCCGGGGGGCCTCCTGCCGCAGCAATCTGAAAACTTTGGGATTATGTGCGGCAATGTATCTGGACGATCACAAGGACTGTTTCCCGCTGCTCACCGATGATACCTCGCAGACCTGGGTGGCCTGTCTGGTCCCTTACGCCAAATGCGGGATCAAGATCAAACAGGGCAAGCTGAAACCGCTGGTCGATGGGAAAATTTATCCGAAGACGGCAGGGGTGTTTTACTGTCCTTCCGACATTGAAAGGGCCCGGCTCTGCGACGCCAACAACGGCTCCGTTTACGGCTGCATGAGTTACGGTCCCAATGCATACATGGGCTGTTCCACCGGCGATCCGGACAAGGGCCGTGCCAGCAAAGCGGTGAAGTCCAATATGGTGAAAAACCCGTCCGCAAAGATCTATGCGGCGGACGGTGTCGCCACCCAGAGCGGCGCATACACGTATGAAAAACGCGTCAATCTGGATTCCGGCGGGTATCCCTTCACCACCACCATCGGCAACAGTCTTACCGGTGCGCTGGATTTCCGTCATGACCAGAGCAAAGGGACCAATATACTTCATGCCGACGGGCATGTATCTTCTGCAGTTCTTTCCACCTACTGGAACACCAAAGACGCCTATTTGAAACTGAAGTGATCTCAAACCATGATCTACCGTTCCGAACAGATTGCAGAATCGCTGGAAAAGCAGATCCGCAGCGGGGAACTTTCCGGAAAGCTCCCTTCGGAAAAAGAGATGGCCAGACACTTTTCCACCGCCGTGATGACGGTGGCCCGGGCCATGGAACTATTGAAACTCAAAGGGCTGATCCGGCAGGTCCACCGCCGGGGGACCTTCGTGATCCCCCCGGAAACGAAGACCATCCGGCTGTGGGGCAAATACTATTTTGCGGCCCGTCACCCGGAACTTCTGAAAGCGGGTATCCCGGATGTGGAAATCGTACCGGCCGCCTCGCTGGAGGAGTCGGATCTGGCGGTCTTCACCACCTCCATGCCGATGAACTATTCTTCTCATTTTCTGCCGTGGCCGCCCCAGATGGTCAGGGAACTGCAGGAGTCCGGAGACTATTATCCGCAGGCATTTGAGTTCCATCACATCGGGACGCCGGTCTATTCCGTGGCGTACAACTTCTGTCCCCAGCTGCTCTTTTATCACAGAAAGCGCATCCGGGAGCTTTGCGGCAAAACGGATCCTTACGGGATCACATACGGGGACCTGCTCCGCATGGCATTCCGGTATCCGGAAGAGTTTTTCTCCCGGGTGAATGACGGGACGCCGCTGCTTTTTGCCCTGGCGTATTCCCGGTCTTCGCTGAGCGCGGTCCTCGCCGAATACCAGCAGTTTACGGGAGGGAAAAACAACCGGAAGCGCTCCCCCCATCCCCTCTTCCGGATGCTCTTCCGCCAAAGCGCATTTCAGGAAAAAGATCTGGAGGAATATGACGTGATGCCCATGCCGGAAATGGACGGCAGACGGTACTGCCACGCGGCATCGGAGGCCTTGTTCGTCCCGTTGAACTCCCGCTATCCCGAACTGGCGCTGCAGCTGGCCGTCAGCTCCCTTTCTCCGGGGTTTCAGCGGGCCGTTGCGGCATCCCGGGAAAATATTCCTTCCCGGAAGGAATTCAGCGCGGCGTCGGAAGCTTCTTTCCATGACGAGATTTTTTTTCGGGAAATCCCCAATATCCACTATCCGCGGGAGATCATCGATCCGGTTTCCGCAGCAGTGATTCTGGCCGGGCTGAAACAGCTGGCCAGTATGTACATGACGCCGGAGGTCTTCGCAAATCTGCTGACGGAAGAGGAGGAGATCGCCCGCCGCCGCTCGCAGGCGATGAAAATGATTTTGAACGGCAAGAATGATCTTTAGAGAGGACTGTATGAAATTTGTATCGGAAAATCACGAAAAGGCGTGGAACCGGGCTCTGGAAGTCCTGAAACCCGCACCTTCCCAGCTTGAACACGGGCTGGAACTGCATAAAAATCTCTTCTGCATGGACGGATTCTGCTTTCTCCCGCACAACTGCTGCAACAAAAAAATGCAGGAACTGCGGGACGGATGGTACGCCAAAGGGGTCGGTCAGCGGGAACTGGCGAAGCGTTCCGAATATGCCGCCTACGACGCCTGCTGCGAGGACCCGGAAGCCAGTCAGCGATTCCGCGACGTCATGCGGGCCACCGGGCTGAAATGCGTGGTCCAGACCGTTGCGGAAGGAAAATCCCGGGAGGAGGATATCCGGCGGATGGGATGCAATTTCCAGCTGCTGCGCCATTTCCGCGACACCATTGCCCAGGCCGGTTCGCCGGAGGAGATCCGGGAAATCAATGATTCGGGCCGGATCGCCGTGGTCTGGAGCGTGAACGGGCCGCCGCTGGCCGGAGAACTACAGGATCTGGAACAGGAAATGAGCCGGATCAACGACTGGCGGCATCTGGGAGTCCGGATGATGCATCTCTCCTACAACCGGCGGAATTTCATTGCCGACGGGTGCGCCGAACCGGCCAACGGCGGGCTGAGCGACCTGGGACGGGAACTGGTCAAACGGCTGAACCGTGCCGGGATCATTGTGGATGTCCCCCATACCGGTCTCCGGAGCAGTGCGGAAGCAGCCAGGTGTTCTGCCAGCCCCATCATGGCCTCCCATACCGCTTCCAGGGCGCTGTTCGACTTTATCCGGTGCAAGGATGACGAAACCTTGAAGGCCATTGCGGACGGCGGGGGCCTGGTGGGGGTTTACGCCTATCCGGGGATGCTGGGGGGGAGCGATGATCTGACCATGATGCTCAATCATATTGAGTACATCGCAAAATTGATCGGCCCTGACCACGTGGGGATCGGGACGGATCTGGAATATCACCACAACTGGGAGAATGTCCGCTGGACCAGTTACCCGAATGCGGAATTCACCGGCAACCGCTGGTGGGGAAACTGGAGCAATTATCCCCATCCGCCGAAAAATCCCGGTGAGACCGTTGACGGCAGTCTGGCATGGGTCATCTGGCCCCTCTATACGGTGGGACTGGTGACGCGGCATTTTTCCGATGAGGATATCGCCAAAATCCTCGGACAGAATTTCCTCCGGGTCTTTGCCGCCAATGCGCCGGAAAAACTGTAAGAAAGAAGGGGTGCCATGGATATGATGGTGGAGCGCCTGTTTGCCTGCGATGCGGTCATCGGGCGGCCTTTCAAGCTGATTTACCAGCAGGAGCCGACTTTGGAGGATCTCCGGAAACGTTTTTCCCGGATCCCCGTCGAACGGGCACTGGTGCGGAGCATTCCGGTACAGTATTCTCACCCGTCTCTGGGCAACCGTGTGCTGGCGGATTCACTGGCCGGGCAGACCGCTTTCGAAGGGGTTTTCACCCTTCTTCCGGAAGACCCGGAGCCGCAGTTTGCTGAAATGAAGCAGGCCGGAATGCGGGTCGCAATGCTGAAACTTGACGATGCAGGCGCCGTCCGTTTTTCCCGGAAAAGCTGGTGCTGCGGAGAAGTTTATGAGATCCTGCAGGCCCGGCGGATCCCCCAGATCATCAGCTGGAAATCGGTTTCGGCGGACGATCTCCACGGGGTCATGACCGATTTTCCGGAAATGCGTGTGATCCTGACGGAACTGCCACGGGTGGGGCGTCATGCGGAAATCGAGGCGCTGCTGAAACATCATCCGGAACTGTACCTCTGTTTTTCCAATTCCTTTTCCATTCAGGGGGGATACGCGTCTCTCTGCCGCCGGTACGGCATTCACCGCTGGGTCTGGGGGACCAATTATCCCGTCAGTGAGGAAGGGGCCTCCGTGACCGGGCTCTTCTACTCCGGGCTGGAACAGCCGGCGCTGGAGGCTGTGGCCCATGGAAATATTGAACGGCTGTTGATCGAGGTGCAGTTATGACCCGGGATATTCTTATGGAGCGGGCCCTTGCAGGGGAGAAACTCGGCTGTTTCATCGTGGATGCCCACGCCCATACCGGTATCGGCTCCTACTTTCCCCTTTACGAAAACGGCTCGGCGGAAAGCATTCTCTTGTCCATGGACCGGTACGGCTGCAACATCACCTGCGTGAGCGCCTATGCGTCGCTTCACAATTATGCGGATTACGGTCTACAGGACCTGATCCGGATACGGGATGCCTTTCCCGGACGCTTCTTCGGCTACATTTCGGCGGACCCGGGCTATCCGGATGGGATCCGGACGCAGCTGGAAGCCGGGTATCGGACCGGGTTCCGGGGGATCAAAATTCACTCGGAAGCCTCCGGAGTACCCTATTCCTCCACTTATTACGACGGGATATTCGAATTCGCCGAGGATCGTGCGCTCCCGGTCCTCGCCCACACCTGGGGGGCGGAATTGAAGGACCTGGAACCCAGGTTCGAACAGTATCCCCATATCCGTTTTCTGCTGGGTCATGCCGGATGCTGCAAGCGGAAAGAGTACGCCCGTCTGGCCGGGGAATATCCCAATGCCTATCTGGAGTCCTGTGTCTCGTCATCCCCGAAGGGACTGGTGGAATTCTTTGTCAATGAAGGTCTTGCCGGAAAATATCTCTGGGGAAGCGACACCAATTTTTACAGCCAGGAGCATCAGATCGGCCGGATCATATTTGCGGAGATCCCGCTGGAGGACAAGTACCGTATTCTGGGGAGGAATGCGGCGCAGGTACTGTTGCGTGGAACTGATTTTGAGAAACAGGTCCCGCCGGGGATATTAAAGTAAGGGAGTGTTACAATGGGCATTCTGCATTTCACCAACGGCACCAAAGCCGAACCGCTTGCCAGGGGGGATTGTTTTACCCGGGGAGATGAGCTTTTCCGCTGGCCCGTGGTCACTGACGGAATGCGGCAGGCGGTGCTGGACGTGCTGAACAGTTTTTCCATGTCAGGGACTGCCGTCACCGATCAGTTCGAGACCGAATTCGCCAGATGGACCGGGGCGAAGTACGCGCTGGGGTTCAACAACGGGACCTCGGCATTGAAGACCGCCATGTACGCCGCCGGACTGGGGGCGGGAGACGAGCTGATCTGCCCCGGCATCACCTACTGGGCCAGCTGCGCCCAGGCGCTCAGTCTGCGGGCATCGGTGGTCTTTGCCGATATCGAGGAAGAGACCATGTGCATCGATCCCGATGATATCGAGCGCCGCATCACTCCCCGGACCAAAGCGGTCATGGTGGTGCATTATATCGGTCACCCATGCGACATGGACCGGATCATGCCCGTTGCCCGCAAACACAATCTGAAGGTCATTGAGGATGTGTCCCACGCGCAGGGGTCTCTTTACAAGGGACGCATGTGCGGCACGCTGGGGGATGTGGCTGCCATGAGCTGCATGAGCGCCAAGGCCTTCGCCATCGGCGAAGCGGGCATGCTGGTCACCGGCAGTCAGGAGATCTACGAGCGGGCCGTCATGTTCGGTCGCATTGAGCATATCAAGGATGTGAAGGATCCGGAACTTCTCCGGACGGCCGGCATTCCCATGAGCGGGGAAAAATACCGGATGCACCAGATGTCCAGCGCCGTCGGGCTGGAACTCCTGAAGGATTATCCGGCCAGGATCCGGGAGATCGACGAGGCGATGAATTACTTTGCCGACGCGGTAGACCAGCTGCCCGGGCTGAAGGTGGTGCGGACCGCAAAGGGCAGCGGCTCTACCATGGGGGGCTGGTATTATCCGGCCTGCCATTACCGCCCCGAGGAGCTGGAAGGGCTGTCCATCGGTGCATTTACACGGGCATTGACCGCCGAAGGGGTCCCCCACTGCAAACCCGGCTGCAACTTTTCGCTTTTCGAGCATCCGCTTTTCTTTGAAACGGATGTGTACGGGGAGGGGCATCCGGTCAACCGGGTCCCCGCCGGGATGGATTACCCGGTCTGCAACCGCATCCACGAGAGGATATTCTCCATTCCGTGGTTCAAGCATCCGGACAAAACCCGGATCGAGCGGTTCATCGCCGCCTACCGGAAAGTGGCCGAAAATTACCGTGAACTGCTTCCGCTTGATACCTTCAAAAATGAACATTACTCTCTTACGGCCTTCACCCCCGGGCTTTCCAAATTGTTCGAAAACCGGCGGAAAAATGCGACGGTCTGACGGTCGGGGTGGATGAAAAAGTGAAACTTGAGGATTGAACCTCTGAAAATTAAACAGGGAGAACAGTTATGAAACGCCGTTATGTTGTCTGCGGAGTGTCCGGACGGGCCATCAACATGTGGATCAAGCCGATCTATGAAACCTTTTCCTCCCATGCGGAACTGGCGGGCTTGCTGGATATCGATCCATTGCGCTTCAAAGTCTGCAAGCGGGAGATCCCGGCGACACAGGATGTTCCGGAATACAAACCCGAAGAGTTCGACAAAATGATCGAGGAAACCAGACCGGATGCGGTCTTCGTGGTGTGCCGCGACTGCTTCCACGCCGGATATATCATCAAGGCGCTGGAGAAGGATCTGGACGTCATTACGGAAAAACCCATGACCACCTGCTGGGAAGACGCCATCAAGGTCCGGGATGCCGAAAAGAAGTCCAGGGGCAAAGTGATCTGCACCTTCAACTACCGCTACAATCCCCAACATGTCATGATCCGGGAACTGGTCATGGCCGGCAAGGTGGGCCGCGTGACTCACGTGGACCTCAACTGGTATATCGACATCCGCCACGGCTCCAGCTATTTCAACCGCTGGAACCGGATGCGGGAGAACTCGGGGAGCCTTTCCATTCACAAGGCCAGTCATCACTTCGATCTGGTGAACTGGTGGATCGGCAGTCCGGATCCCCGGCTGGTCCATGCCTTCGGAGCGTTGAATCACTATGGCCCCAACGGACCTTTCAATCCCTCAAAGAAAGATGGCCGCCACTGTTCTGACTGCGAGGAACGGACCAGGTGCGCCTACAAAAAGCGCTGGGAGACCCGGGCGTCCGTCATCAAGGTCCACGATGACCATCTGGATGCTTTTGATGAGAGCAAGGGACTGCTTTTCACGCCGTCCATCTACCGTCCCGATATGTGCATTTTCGATTCCGAGATCAACATCCACGACACCATTGTGGCCAATGTGAAATACTCTGACGGCGTGCTATTGAACTACTCCGCCAACTTTTCCACGCCATACGAGGGATATCGCCTGGCCATCAACGGCACCCACGGGCGCATTGAGGCCGAAGAGTGGGGAGGGGCAGGAGCCCGGGCCTTTCCCTGTCCCCGGCAGACGGACCATTATGTGGATTACTATCCCATTTTCGGCTCCCGGGAGCGGCTTTCGGTCAAACCGGGGGTGGGCGGACACGGCGGCGGAGACTCCCTCATTCAGGAAGATGTGTTTCTGGGACCGGACCCCGAGCGGGAACACCGGATCCTGGCGGATTCCAAGGACGGGCTCAGCGCCATCTCCATCGGAGACGCAGTGTACAAGTCCATTACCGAAGAGCGGATCATCGACCTTGCGGAGGTCATGACCCATTGAGACGGGAATGGATTTCCGGAAAAATTCAGGAGCTGGAATAATGAAAACCAACTTGGATGAGTTCTGCGAAGCGCTGCATATTGCACCGCAGGACAAATTGAATTTGAGCGCCCGCTGGGAAGAGCTGACCTCCGGCTGGAGGGAAGACGTTTTGCCGGAATGTCTGGATATTGCGTCTTTCCGCCGGTGGTATCCCCTCTCCCAGGGGCCTGCGCCTCTGGAGGAAGTTCTGTCTCTGGCTGAAAAAGTCAGGGAGACGGCGAGCCGGGAACCATTGCTTTCGCTGCTTGCTTTCATCAGCTTCCGCGGTGCATTTGAGTCAGCTTTGCCCTTTTATTTTTCCGCCATGCCCGATCCGATCCCCTTTCTGGGGAAAGAATTGTCGGGGGTGTTCGCGCTTATGATCTCGCTGGGAGCCTGTCCCGGAATGATCCGGACCTGTGCAAAGTGCGGGGTTCCGGAGCAGTATGCACTGGATGCCATGCAGTGGTTCGGCGGCACCATGTATGCCTACGGTACGGCCCATGACCATATCCCCGGGCGCCCCTTTCAATTCTACTGGATCCGCAACTATCTTGATGGAAAACTCTTCCGCATCGGGAGGCTGGAATATCTGATGCATCTTTGTCCCGACTGGGTCCCCGCCATTTACCGCAGTCCATCCGGTGGCCTGGCGGTGCTGGTCCGGGAGGGATGGAGATTCCGCACGGCTGAATACCGGGCCGGGGACACGGAGCCGGAGATTTTCACCGCACATCTCAGGGAAGAAGGAGACTCCATTACCGGTACTTTGATTCCTCCGGACGGCATTATGGACTTCGGGAAAACGGTCACTCTCCGGAAAGCGGAATGGAACCCTGCCGTGTCGCCGGAGGACCTTTGCCCCTCAATCCACATCCCGGGGGGAAGCCGTATGCCGTGGGAGGAAGTCAAAGCGTCTTTATTGGATGCAAGGGCCTTTTTCGAAAAATATTTTCACCGCAGAGTTCCGCTCTTCTGCTGCAGTTCGTGGATTTTGAATCCGGCGTGGGAAACCGAACTTGCCGGATCCAACATGGCGAACTTCCGGCAGCAGGGATATGCGTTTCCCGGCGAGTCATGGGGGGACCGGGCAGGCATGGGATTCCTCTTCGGGCGCTCGGACATTCCCCCGGATGCGCTTCCGGCAGTCAATTCCGCCCAGAGAGCGATGCAGCGCTGCTACAAAGCAAAACGCTGCGGTGCCGGAGCATTGTTCTTTCTGGCGGGTGATCTGGAAAAACTCGGGAACTGTTATTACAGGAAGCTGTTTCAGAATTTCCGGCGGCAGCCGGAATAACGGACGCTTTTACTTGTTTTTTCAGTTCGGACGGTACGTCCGAAAACGCTCCTGAAGCTCCGCTGCATGGTCCAGAAGGAATGCACTGCGTTCGGCGGCGCTGAAGAGACACGGGGGAAAAGTCCCTCTTTTCTGAAATGCGGGCGGGGCGATGTGGGTGACTTCAAAGATCAGCAGCACATCCTGCCGGATCTCTCTGACCGCAGACATGATCTCCCTCCAGTCCAGCACGCCCAGACCGGGATACCAGTGACACTCGTCGATCCCGTCGTAATCGGAAATGTGGAAACTGCGGATCCTGCCGGAAAGCAGCCGGATCCCCGCCGGGACTTTTTCCGGACAGCCGCACAGGTGATTGACGTCGAAACAGACTCCGAAGGTCCTTTCGGGAAAATCTTCCAGCACATCCCGCAGTTCCTCCGCATTTCTGCCGATGCAGGTACGGGGAAGGATCTCGATGTTGACGGATGCCTCCAGATCTTCAAAGACCGGTTTCAGTTCCGCAAGGGATTTCCGGAGGCTCTGAAAGACCGCCGGCCGGTTTTCTTCAAGGTTCGGTTCCCCGCTTCCGTGGAGAGTGTAATTCCGGGTTCCCAGCGGACGGTAGATCTTCAGAAAGTCGAGGATCTTCCGAACGCCGTTCCGGCGCTTCGATTCCTCCGGATCGGCCAGAGACCAGACCGAAAAGGGGGCAAACGGAATATGAATGGAGGCGACCTCCACGTCCCCGTCTTTCTGCATGCGGGAAAGGAACTTCACCCCTTCAGCTTCCTGGTCTGCAGGAGCCTGAGAGGCAAAGGAGAGTTCGATCCGCCGGATCTTTGCATTTCTGACGGCTTCCCGCCAGTTCGGATCAAGCACGGAAGGATTATCAAACGAAATTGCGTAACGGTACATTGTCACTCCCTTTGGTTTTCTGAAAATATAGCACATTTCCGTCAAAAAAAAAATCCGGTTTGAAAGAACACGGCGTATGCAGGTTTCAGATTTTTTGTTTGGAGATATTTTACATTTTTTTGGGAATTTTTTCCATTTCCTTTTCCCGGAAAACAGTGTATGTTATGCGGTAGGTCAAAACTCATTGAAAACGAAGAAAGGAAGGGAAAAACATGAAAAAACATCCCGTTTTTTTTCCGGCATCCTCTTTCTCATTTCCTCCCGCATGTCTGCCGCAGAGAACAAGGTTCACCCTGATCGAGCTTCTGGTCGTGATCGCCATCATCGCGATTCTGGCGGCCATGTTGCTGCCGGCACTGAATCAGGCAAGAGCCAAGGCACATGCCACGAGGTGCATCAACAATCTGAAACAGGCGGGGACCGCATTCGCCATGTATGAAGATGACAATGGCGGGATTGCGTACTGCTACAACGGCAGCGGCGACCGCTATGCAACTTTTGCGACCTGCTACGGACCGCTTCTGTCGGAAGACAAAAAAATTGTGCGGGGACAGATTCAGGGGCTCGGGTATGTTCCGGACAAAAACCGGTCGGTTTTCAGATGTCCCTCTCTCATCGTAAGCACCGATCTGCTTTACCAGACATACGGGGCGGCTTTCCAAGCCAACGTCGCATCCGGGTTCTATTATGAAGCGGGAATCGGCGTCAAGGTTGCTGCAGGCGATTCAAGTATGAATTACTACACGGTATCCAAGAGAATCAAGAAGCCGAGTACGGCTGTACGTCTGGCGGACAGTGCGACCCCGGTGATCGGAAAACCCGAACAGAAGCAGCAGTTTTTCTGCATGTATTCCAACGTCGCTCCGCAAAACGGGATCGGGGTCTATCATCTTCGTCATGCGAGCAGTGCCAATGTTGTTTTCTTTGACGGACACGCGGCCCCCCAGAATCTGGGGCAGCTGATCGGCAAGGCCGCCGGATATGTTTCTGGTACGAGTACCATGCACTATTACTCCCAGAACCTGGATCCGCTGTCCATCACGTTCTCGAAACAGTAATTTCCGAACAGCAAACCTCAACCTCAACAAGGAGTCATCATGAAAAAAAACATCGCAATCCTCTCATCGGTTCTGGCCGCAGGAATCTGCTTCGCGGATTTCACGCAGGATTTCAAAAAGGCGGAAAGAGACCTTGACCTCGGAAAAAACAAAGAGGCTGCCGTGCAGTTTGAAAAGCTTGCCGCACAGGCTCCGGCCGGGGCCAAAGATCAGTGCCGTTTCATGCAGACATGGGCCTTCGCCAAGATGCGCCAGTTCGACAATGCGCAGAAAGCCGTTGCGGAGATCAAGGATCCGGAAATGAAACAGTGTGGCGATTTCTTTGCGATCTACTACTGCAAACCAGCCAATGAACTGATCGCAAAATACGGGACTTCAGACCTCGGCAAGTTTCCGGAGGAGTATCAGCGTTATGTCTATATTTTCCGCGGCGAGCGTCAGACGGATGCCAAAAAGGCTGTTCCCGATTTCGAAAAGGGCGTGAAACTTTCCAGTGGCGATGTGATCCGGAAACTGCAGGGGCTCAACGGTCTTACCAGAAGCTACAATGCTGCCGGCAGGAAGGCTGAAGCAAAGGCCTCCGCCGAACAGGCGATGGCCGTCAAGGGGTACAGCGGTTTTTATCATACGATCTGCGCCGCTCTGATCAAGGCCAGGATCGAGTTCGAGGAAGGGAATATCGCTGCCGCGGAAAAGACTTTGAATGCGATCAAACTCGGACATTTTGCCAAGCTGCCGCAGGGGATTGACTACTGCGAACTCCGCGGCGACATTGCGGCAAAAAAAGGCAATGCCGCAGAAGCCCAAAAAAACTATCAGCTGGCGATCGACAACAAGTACACCGGGAAAGGCCAGAAAGCGAAACTCGAAAAGAAGATGAATGCACTTAAGTAAGCCAGCCGGAAACCGGAGCCGGAAATGAACAGAGCCATTGTATTTCTGAATGTATTCTTCATCACCGCCAGTATCTTTGCACTGGACATCTCCCAGGACGGCAAAGCACTTTCCGACATCGTCATTGCGGCGGATGCGCCGAAGGATGTACGGGCCGCCGCCCATGATCTGGCCATGTTCATCGAAAAGATCTCCGGCGCGAAACTGAATGTGGTCAGCACCCCCGGGCGAGAGGTGAAGAATCATATCTGCGTCGGCGAGAGCGATTACACCCGCCAGATCGGCTACAAGGCACCGAAGATCAACGGTTCCGGTTACGATATTCTGGTCAGGGGGAATGTCGCGGTCCTTTCCGGTCCCATGATGCTGGAACCGGAAAAACCGGCCTTCGATATCCACTACAAGGACAACTGGTATCTCCACCGGCTGTGCAACCAGTTCACTCCGCCGGAAGGGTTCCCCCACGAGGGTCTGAAAAAATGGTGGGCATTTTGCGGAAAAGAAAATTTTTCGTTTTTCAGTCCGGTGACGCCCGGATGGATCCTCAAGAACAACGGCGGATTCGCCATTGCCAACGACGTGGGACCGTGGCACGCAGTCTCCGCGCTTCTGGAATCGCTGGGAGTGCGGTTCTACTCTCCCGGGCAGGATGGGACCATTATTCCCCAAAACCGGAATATCTCCCTGAAGGACGGCCGCCGCACCAGAGAAGCGGCGTTCAGCCGCCGTGAATTCACGGGGATCATGGAGCCGGAAACGCTGCTGTGGACCCGCCGTATGAAGATGGGAACGCACAACCGACTGATCTGGAATCACACTCTTCCCTTCATTTACGCGAACCCGCTGCAGCGGGCAAAACATCCGGAGTGGCTCTCCGAAACCGCCCCCGGAAAACCGCTTGTGACCCCGTATCCCCGTGACGGGAGACTTCCCCGCTACACGGACCCGGCTTTCAGGGAAGCTGTCCTGCTGTGGATGCGGAAGGAGCTTGACGCGCACCCGTGGCTTGCCGGGATCAATGTCGGCCAGCAGGACGGCAAATATCAGAAGTTCGATTACCGCGACCGCCCCCGTTATGTAAAGCCCGGGATCAGTGAAGATCAGGCGTGGGGGGATTATTCTTTTGACCTTGTCGTTTATGTTGCCAGGGGATTGAAGAAGAGTCATCCGGGGAAATACGTCCTTTTCGGAGGCTCTTACGAGGAACCGCCCTTCCCGACGCGGGGGACGGAAGATTTTCCGGACAACCTTGTATGTGAATTTTCCATGTGGGGGTGGCCGGCCCTGCCGGGCACCAACAAGACCGAACTTCAGGCATCGTACCCCGGCGCTCTCGACATGTTCCGGAAAAGCAAAACCCGGAATCAATGGATCGCCCGTCTTCCCAGGGGCGTGAAAGGTCCGTACTGGGAACATTATCTTTACTACCGGAACAAAGTGTTTTATCCGGTCTATTTCACGAAATATCTGCAGGAACAGATGCAGGAACTCCGACGCTACTGCGACGGCAAGTTCATCGAACTTGATGGTAATGCGCAGGGCCTTGCCAATCTTCCTCTGATGCAGTGGACTCTCTACGTTCAGAACAAGCTTTTCTGGGATCCGGATCTGGATCTGGACAAACTGCTGGATGAATACTGCCGCCTTTATTTCGGTCCGGCTCACGCCGAGATGAAAGAGTATCACCAATTCGCGGAATCGGTCTGGTGCCGCCCGGAAAAACGCCTGATCACGGCCCATTCCGGATTTCTCAAAGAGAAGGATATCGACCGGTTCTTCGCCCTGATCGAAAAGGCCAAACAGAAGACGAAGGACCAGCCCGTCTGTTTCAACCGTGTTGCGGCATTGGAAAAGTCCCTGCTTCCGTTGAAAAAACTATTTGCGAACCTCAAACGCTCCAATACGGAACGTGTTCATCTTGTTCTGCTCGACAGTACGGCGAAGCCGGACGGGAATGTTGCCAAATACCACGGCCGTCCCTGTCAGATGCGCGATCTGCAGACGGGGGGGACGGTCCTGGCCAACGCGACGGAGGTCCGTTGCGCCATGACGCGGGATCAGAAATATCTGGCATGCTTCATCCGCTGCAGCGATATGGCGATGGACCGGGTGAAAGCGTCGTGCCGGAAGGCAGATGATGCGTCGATCTGGAACGACGATGTTGTGGAGTTCTTCGTTGAAACTCCGGAGCGCAGTCATTTCCAGGTGGTGGTGAATTCCGCCGGAGTCACGCTGGAGCAGACGACAGACCTCGACGTCATGGGCGGCGTCATGCAGCCGCTGGCGTGGGGGAAAGGGGTCAAAACCTTTGTCCGGAAAACCGATTCGTACTGGGATGTTGAACTCTGGATCCCGACCGCCGATTTCGGCAGTATGAAACGTCCGACACGGGAATATCCGTGGGGGATCCAGGTGGGGCGTTCCTTCTCGAATCCGAAGCGCCGCACTCAGGCGGTCGCCCCCACCGGAGGCGGCTACATCGTGAAGACGAAGTGGGCCAATCTGTACTGAAACAGCGGAAAATAAAACGGGGATGATGCTCCGGTATCATCCCCTGTTTTTCAGGAGTTCGGTTATTTTCCGGTCAGCAGTGCTGCATCGTGAGGTTCCAGCGTGATCTCATGGCTGAAAACGGCCTCCTCCAGCAGTTCTCTGCATTCTGCGGGAAGACCGAGGTTCTCGAATTTCCATGTGTCCTTCGCTTCGGAATCATTGAAGATTGCAACGGCATGTTTTCCGTCGATCGTGCCTTCCATGAGTTTCGGCCAGGTTCCGGCACGCCATTCAAGCGGACGGACATTGCGCATCCTGATGCGCTGGGCAAGCCCCAGAAGACGGTTGCGGTCGGTCCCGATGCGTCCCAGGTGATCGCTGGTCAGAGAGACTCCGGTCAGGATCCCGGTCAGGACCGAGTATTTTGCCTCGCAGCGGTTGTACCATGCATTATCCTGACGCGCCATCAGCGAATCAGGGTCGCTGCGGAACCACCGGTCATACTTCCACCAGTGGGCCAGCGTCAGCCGGGCGGCGGTCCGGATGTTGCATCCGCTGAGGGGGAAATTACCGCTGCTGCTGTTGTCAAAATAACGGGAAGTATCGTTGCTTACTCTGGCATTTTCCGCGAGGCCGAGACACGCCATGAAGGGCGGACAGCAGACCAGCAGCCGGCAGTCCGGAACGGTATCGCGGATGGTTTGCAGCCCCAGACGGAACGCGCTGATCGGAGTCGCATCCGGATCGTGCCGCACACCGTCGATCAACGCATAACCGAGGGCGTCCATTTTGAAATAGGTGAATCCCATGGAACGGAATTCCGTGAAGATATGGCGCAGATGCTCCCGTGTTTCCGGGACCGTGGGATCAAGGGTGACCCAATCCTGGTCCCCTGCCCCGGACCAGGATTGGGTCACCCTTGAT
>DCGO01000056.1 GCA_002314605.1 Lentisphaeria bacterium UBA1776
TTTTCACAAACCGACGAAGAACCGGAAAAACGACCCTTACAGGGAACAGAGTCAATCGGAAAGGACGAGTTAAGTACTGGACACCATACTACTCAAACCACCGCAACGAAAGCCGTGTCCGGCCGTTCCGGTGACCGCAACGCTTAAAATAGCACGGTTCCCGGAAATGTCAAAAAACTTTTGTACGACCAGCGGTCGGACAATATCCGGAGTTTCCAGGTAAAATCCCCCGGATCAGCGAGGAAAAGCGTCCCGGTAAACCGTCACCGTTTCATCGTGAAAATCCGCTGTTTCCCCCAGCCTGATCTACAGGATGGAACTTCCGCTGTAAAGCCGGAAATCATTCAGTTTTCCGGTGTACGCAAGACGCATATCGATCTCCCCGATCGCGTCAGTTTTTCCATCCAGAAATTCATGGATCCGGAGTCCTGCCTCCTGAAGCCGGGCAATGCATCCGGCATTCCGGCGCTGAATGACTTCCAGCCCGAAGGATTTGGCATGCTTCAGCCAGTTGCCGCGGAAGGCGAGAGTATACGCCTCCATGCGCCGAATCAGCTCAGGAATATCCCCATCTGCAAGGGTGCGCAGACGGGCTGTGTCCCCGGTGCTGTACGCACGGTTCAGCTCCTGATAGAGCCGGACCTTGCCCGCAGCCGCCAGATACATGGCACGGATGACCTCCAGTGACGGATCCTTTTCCTGCATGGACTCCCACTTCCGGCATGAATCTTCCAGCAGGGCAGTCATTTTGTCGAGGATCCCCGGCTGAAGGCTCTCTTCCATACAGAAATACTGCCCCTGCAGGGGATCGTCCCAGATCATTTTTTCCGGCATGGGCACTGTGGTATCCAGCCAGCCGTGCTTTTCCTGATCGAAGAGACCGGAAACGGCGGTCCATGCGTCATAATCCCGGCCGCACAAGCTTTTCAATCGCGCCCGGAAAAGGTCTTCATTGCCGGCATCCTCCCCGTAAAGCAGCCCGGAAGTGAATTCCAGTCCGGCAAGGATGGACTCAAAGAGGCAGTAGGCACCGTTGTCGCCCCACATGGTGAAAAAGATCTCATCAATCCCTTCCTGTCTGCAGGCTTCCACGCAGGGAACCACCGTCTTCCGGGTCTGATAGTGGTCGTACCAGATCCGGCTCCAGGTCCAGATCCCGGAAGCCATGACCGTCCCCGGACGGATCTCCTGATGTTTCCGGAGAAACGTGCGGTAAAAATCACCGTCGGCATGGTAGTAATCCCAGTAGCACAGCCGGACTCCCTCAGGAATGGAGTTTATGGTGCTCTCCGGGATACGGCTCTCCGGATCATAGTACGATCCGGTTTCGCTGCCCATCCGGAAATACATGTCGGACCAGATCATCGGCTGCAGCTCCAGTTTCCGGCACAACGCATTCACCCGGCCGAGATGCCTGTTGAAGATCTCAAAAGCATTCCCGGCCCCGTGCAAATCCATGAATTTTCCCCGACCGAGATCGTGGGCCTCGTCCATCCCGATATGAATTCTGCGGGACCGGAGGTTCTCTTTCCAGAACAGCAGCATCTTTTCGATGAGAGCATAGGTTTCCGGAGCATCGGAAAGAAGGACGCTCCCGGTATCCCGGCAGGGGGTGAAATTGCTCCACTTCAAGACTTCCGTCAGGTGCCCCAAAGTCTGGATGCAGGCACAGAGTTCAATGCCGAGACTGCCGGCAAAACCGTCCAGTGTCCGGATCTCCTCCGCCATATAGCCCCCCCGCATGAAACCGAACATGGGTTCGTCCGGAAGACTGTAGGTATCTTCCGTATAAAGCATGGCCATGTTGAACCCGCACAAAGCGGCGTATGCCAGAAGATCCTTCAGAAAATCCACGGTATGGACCTTGTTGCGGGAGCAGTCGATCATGAACCCTATGGTCCTGAACGGGGTCGTTTCCTCCGCCGGAATGCCGGAAAGCGCATGACCGATCCCCCGGGCGAATCCGGAGACCGTCCCGGCGGCAATAGTCCACCTCCCGCCGCCGCCGGAAACGCGGAGTTTCCCGGCAGGACCAGCTTTCAAAACGATGTCCATGGAGGCAAGGACCGGGTACCGCTGATCCAGCACGCTGACCAATTCAGAGACTCCCTGCAGAAGAATTTGAGAGCAATCAATCATGATTCAAACCGATTCCTTTCCTTTGAATGCAAAAATCCCGCAGTTCGGCTTCCGCCCCGTCCTCCATGGACTGAACCTGAATATTCAGCATATCCGCATTGTCCGGAACAAGAAATTCCCCCTGAAACTGCTGCTCCGGTCCCGGAGTCAGTTTGACATTCAGCAGATTTTTCTTCAGGCTCTTTCCGTCCAGATTCTGAACGAGGATCAAGATCCGGAGAGAACTCTCTTGTTTTGCGCGGTACCGGAAAGAGAAAATATTCTTTCCCGGTTCAGCTCCGCAGAGTTCCGAAATTCCGAAAAGAGTGCCCTTGCCGGAAACCATCAGATTTTTGCCGGAAACTTTGGCAGCGGGAAAGAGCCTGTACCCGTCCGGGATTCCGTCTTTATCCAGATCGACCCCGATCTGCGGCATGATGTTCCATGCCGGGTCGGTTCCGGTATCGTAAAGCAGGGTCGTCCAATCCTTCTCCACATGAACCGGGATCTGATTGTCTCTGCACCACTTGAGCAGCTCCTCCTGGTGTTTCAAAAACTCTTTCCATTTGCCGGGCAGAGCATTGACCCGCATGTGGCTGATCGAAGTCGCCACCCGGTTTTTCGCAACGTAGTCGGCAATAATATGTTTTGCCGCCCTGACACCCTTGGGATTTTCCAGCGTAAAGGTCCAGGCGCTCATGGCGAAGCGGCTCCGGTCCGGATCGAAATGCGTGCAGTACCCCCAGAGGGACGGACGCTGATTGGCTGTCCCGCCGAGATACCCGGCTTCGCGATAGACCTTCATCAGATTGGCACCGCTCAAATGCGGCTCGTAAGCGCCGGGAAGGACGTAGATCACGGGCATTTTTTTGAGTCCCATACCCCGGAAGCGCTTACGGGAGACTTCGAGCTGAAGCTTCAGCGCATCCTCCGCGAGATCGAATCCGCCGAAATTCCGGATCAGCTCCAGCTTCACACCCTTCCGTTCCGGCAGGTTCACGTTATCCTCGTACCAGAAACTGCGGAGAGAGAAGACGCCCGCCCTGGCATTCCAGGCGGAATACCACGCCGTTTTCGTCTCGGGATCGTAGAGATAGCCGTAAACATAACACCGGTTCGGCTTCGCCACGGGAACGGCGGTCTTGCCGGAGAGATCGCAGACCACCGGCACGACCTCGGGATAGGCGGGGTCGCGGGTGAATTTGAAACAGCTCCAGCCGTCCTTGTCGATATGATCCACCGTTTTGACCCTGTCCAGCAGGGCTTTCTCTTCCCCGTCCGCCGGTTTGAACCGGAACATCTGGTGGTATGGGGTGTGATCCATGATCTCATACCCTTTGGCCTCCATCTCCTGCAAAAATGGAAGCCACCCGTCCTGAGTCCACGCCCCCTTTGCCGAAGGGATGATGGACATGGAGAAACGCATACCGTACTTCTCGAAGACGGCGGCAAGCTCCTTCCATTGCGAAACGGGCTTGTTGTCATCAAAGCGGAAACAGACCCCTCCCTTCTTCGGGATCCCCGCCGCCTGAAGAGAAAGAGTGCCTGCAAGCAGAAGGACCGCGGTGCGGAAAAAAATCTTCATTTTCACCTCTACCGTTCCAGTTTCTTCCACACCGGTTCCAGATCAATGATCTCCTCGTTTTCGGCGGCCTTCTCAATGGCCAGTGCCGTAACAGCGCTTTCCAGCCCCTCAGAACCGCCGGATTTCGGAGCGGAACCGGTGCGGACGCACTCCATGAATTCCTTCATGATATAGTCATCGCCGCCGCCGTGACCGTCCGCGCCGAAGAACAGGGTGTGCCGCTCTTCCCCGATCCGCTGCCAGGTGACCGTGGAACTGTAAAGTTCCACCAGAATGGTCCCTTCCGTGCAGGAAAAGAACATCTTCCGCTCCGGGATCTCATTGGACATGGTGGCCTGAAACTGGGCCTTGACCCCGTTCCGGAATTTCAGGATGGAAACGTAATTGTCGGAAATGTCCTTCGGGGAAACAAAGGGGTTGCCCCGGCTGTCGGTGTAGCCGTTCCAGTGGGTGAAGGTGTCTGCGGGGAGTTTCGTCATCAGCCCCTCATTTTCCCTGCGGAAAAAATCCAGCCCGGCAAAGGCGCCGATCCGGGCCGGAAGCGATCCGGTGAACCAGATCAGCAGGTCCAGGTCGTGACAGCACTTTTCCAGAATGTAGGGTCCTCCCAGCGCCTTGTGTCCCCGCCAGCTGTTGACGATGTACCCCCCGTGGGAGGGGCGGATATTCTCATTGGCGTCAATGCCGATGATCCTCCCCACGGTCCCATCGGTCAGAAGCTCCTTCACTTTGCGGTAAAGTTTGGAATAGCGGAGAACGAAACCGGTCATGAAATGGGAACGGGACTTCTTCCACGCCGCATAAATGGCCTCGCAGTCCGCCAGCGTGGTGGCCAGAGGCTTTTCCGCAAAAACGTGTTTCCCGGCGGCAAAAGCCGCCGCAAGGGCCTCCTTGTGGCAGGCATTGGGGGTGAAGATCATCACCCAGTCCACATCAGGGAGACGGACCGCCTCCTCCGTGGAAGTGCAGAGGCGGGCATCTTCCGCGTGCCAAAGCTCCCGGGCACGCTTCATCGCCTCCGGGTCGGCATCATACAGCGCCGCAAAACGGATCCCTCCGGCGGAGCATTCCAGCAGGTGACCGATCACCGCCTCCGCCCGGCGGCCGCAGCCGATGACGGCGATCTGAAAAATCTTTTCGGACATGTTCAGATTCCTTCCCGTTTCCCGTCTTTCAATTGTTCCCGGCAGCTTTCCAGAAGCTCCTCAAAGCGTTTTCCGTACCGGATGTAAGTCCTGTAGCGCCGGGCAAGGATCTCCTGCCGCTCTTTTTCCGGCACCTCCGGCTTCGGCGGGAAGATCAGATGGGGCTCCATGCAGAACCCGCCGTCATAACCCCGCCGCAGAAGGTCCAGCACAATGGCCCGGACGTCCCCCTCCCCGTCCCCCGGGAAACAGTAGTCGGGGGTGTTCACCGTCCCGTCCGGCTTTACAAAGGCGGTCCCGTCCTTGATATGGACGTAGCTCACGAAATCCCGGACCTGACGGTAGAACTCCCATGCAGACTGCCGCTTGTAGGGAAGCTCTCCCCGCCGGTCCAGCGCTCCCGGCGGATTGCCGGTGTCGAAAATCAGCGTGAAGGCCTCTTTGTGCCGGATATTCTCCAGAAGCCGGAGGGTGTGTTCATGGGACATCCCGCCGTAATTGTAACAGTTTTCATGGGCATAGACGATCCCGTTGTCCGCGCAGATATCCACCAGACGGTTGACCCGGTCGAAAACAAACTGCCGGACCTCCGGGGAATCGGGGGTCTCTTTGGCCCGCTGGAAACTCATCCCTCGGATCATGGGAATATGGAGCTTCTTCATCCGGGGGATGGCGGCCAGAAGCTCCTTCAGAGCCTTTTCGTAAGACGCTTCCAGCAGGACGGGGGTCTCCCCGTTGGCAATGCCGCTGCCGTAGCAGTTTGCAATGATACGGTGCTCCTCCAGATCCTGAGAGATCCTCTCGAAATCCGCCTCCGGGATCAAAGCGAAAAACGCGTTTCCCACCAGGCGAAGATCAATATGATCCCAGCCCAGCTCAAGGGTGGCCTCAAGCTGGCTCTTCCAGTCCCGTCCAGCCTCATCCGCAAATCCGGTCAAAAACATGATTCTTCTCCTTTTTCTCAGGAAAGCGATGCATTCATATCCACGCTGCCGCCGCTGGCGACTTTCTTCACATACCGGGACTTGGCGATCAGACCGGAAAGCATCCGGTCATACTTTTTCTCATCCAGGGGCAGCGTTACCAGTTCATGATTCAGACCGGAATAGAGCATGGCATTGCCGATCTCCAGTTCATTCAGCGCATCCGGGAGCGGCGCGATCAGCTTTTCGCCCTGCCGGATCGCATTGGCGAAATTCCGGATGATAAGGTGGTGTCTCGCACCGGTGACCGTCTCCGTAAAGGGCACGGTCACGTCCCAGTAGGCCGGGACCCCGAAAGCGGAATTGGACTCCCGGATATACTTTGCGGCATCCACTTCGTTGCGGCGGAATTTCAGTTCGCCATTCTCATAGACCAGCCGTCCCCGGCTGCCGGCGATCTCCAGCCGGTTCGTTCCGGGAGCCTCGCCGGTGGTGGTCACAAAGATCCCGGTGGCGCCGTTGGGATATTCCAGATAGGCATTCACCTCGTCTTCCACCTCAATATCGTGGAATTTCCCGATGGTGGCAAAGGCGTGGACCCGGGAGGGCATGCCGAAAA
Source organism: Lentisphaeria bacterium UBA1776 (assembly GCA_002314605.1). GTDB lineage: Bacteria > Verrucomicrobiota > Lentisphaeria > Victivallales > Victivallaceae > UBA1776. The sequence continues at coordinate 6,391 of DCGO01000056.1, forward strand.
GCCACTGCAGAAGGTCCAGCTGATGGGGACACTGATTCAGAAGCACCCCTCCCCCTTCGCCCCGCCAGGAGGCCCGCCAGTCACCGGAGTCGTAGTAATACTGCGTGCGGAACCAGGTGGTCACGATCCAGTTGATCCGGGTAAGCGTGCCCAGTTCCTGCTGATCCAGCAGATGCTTGATGGTCCTGAATGCGGCCATGGTCCGGAGCTGCAGCATGGCGCTCTGGACCAGTTCCGGGTGTTTCTTCCCCTCGTCCAGCAAGGTCCGGGCGATCCCCACAGAGGGAGAGAGGGGTTTTTCCACCAGAATATGTTTTCCGGCCTGCAATGCCTTGATCCCCAAGGGGGCATGATCGTAGTGAGGGACTGCCACAATGACCGCATCTACATTTCCGTCCCGGAAGAATTCATCCGGATCGGTGTATTTCTTTACCGAGTCCCGGCATTCCGCCGGCAGACGGGCGAATGCCGCCGGGTCCGTGTCGCAGACGGCGGCAAGCGTGCAGTTGTCGAGATCCATGACCGATTTGCAGTGGGCACTGCCCATGTTGCCGATACCGATGATCCCCATCCGAACTTTTTCCATACTCGTCCCTTCCTTCCTTGATTTGGGTCATGCGGGAAATATACCTTGCTGAAAAACAAATTCAACCGGAAAAGTCATGCCGTTGCCGTTGTATTTGTATTCGGCATCAAAATCATTTTTTTATCCATCCGGAAAGTTCTCACCGTATCCGGGGATCCCGGATGCGTAAGGCAAGATACAGCACCAGACAGGAGAAAAGAGAAAGGATCCCGAATACGGCGATGTAGGTTCCCCGGGAATAAACGAGATTTCCGGCGGCGTCCCGGATGGCGGAGGACCGCCCCATGACCCAGCCGGTGAGGTTGCCGAAAAAAGCCACGGAAATGTAAAAGAAGCAGTTGCATACCGAAGCCGCCGTGCCGGAAAGTTCCGGCGGATTTTTTTCCTTGAGATACGGAAGGACGATGGACGAAAGGGTGGAGGTGGTCGCCAGAAGACAGAAAAACAGGGCCAGGATCTTCGCGCCGGTCCCGCAGAGGATCAAGGTAAGGGTGACTGCCGGAAAACAGAGGACGGAGACCAGCCCGGCGGTGATGAAGATCCCCCGGCGCCGGTTGTTGATCCTCCGGCTGATCATGGCGATCACGCAGCCGGAACAGGCGGCGATGAGGCCCATCCCGGAAAGGATCCATGCCGCGGCGGCGGGACTGTAGCCGCCGCAATCCTCCAGAAACTTTTTCCCGAGGACCGTCTGGATCACATAATAGAGTCCGAAGTTCACGGCGGACATGGCGAACATGACCAGATTGTCCCGTTTCCGCAAAATGACCCAGTAGCCCCGGCGTATGCCGCGACGTCTCTTTTTCATCACCGCCGCCTCCCTGTGGGAAGCAAAAATGAAAAAAAGGAGATACCCAACAGAGGCAAAGATTCCAATCCCCAGCAAGATGTTCCTCCAGCCGAACCGCTCCGCCAGAAGGGCAAAGGGGGCATTGGCGAACACCCCGCCGGTGAACCCGGTCAGGACCACCAGAGAAATGGCGATGCCGCCGTTTTTACCGTAATACCGGAGCAGTTCGGAAACGATGCTCAAGTACAGCAGACTTGCCCCGAACCCGAGGAGGATGCGGGCAAAAATCATCCCGGTCAGGGAATGGAAGAGGGGGAATGCCAGCGCTCCTGCGCAAAAAAAGAGGCCGCCGAATTTGATGACCCGCCACCCGCCGAACCGGTCCGCCAGCACGCCGGAAAAAAGCTGCATGACGGCGTAAATATACATGAATGACGCCCCCAGCCAGGTGATCCCGGAGGCGCCGGCCCCGAGTTCATTCTGAAGTTCGTTGAAAATCGTCCCGGGAACAGCCACCCGCTGGATATTGGCGCAAAAATAAAGCAGCGTCCCCAGCACGATGGGAAGGAACACCTTCATCAGAAAAAATCTTTTCATATCATCCTGTCATTCTGCTGGGATCTGGAGGCAAATCCTGTAAAAGCAGCGCCTGTTCTGATGAAATCAAACTGCGCTGCCTGAAGCAGTGGTCAGTCGCCCAGCGTATTTCCCCAAAGCGTCAGCCCTTCCGGGCCGGCATATTTGAAATGGTTGACATTCACGTAGCTGTGCTCACGCTTGTCAAGGACATAGATGCACCGCTTGAGCATGCCCGCATGACCGTCACAATATCCGATGGACACTTTTCCTTTATGGTTCAGCGCGAGCTGGTTCCAACCGCCGGCCCCTCCCGCGCCGCCATCGTAGGTCGACGTTTCGTAGATATCCATGAACATCGCGATCTGTGAGGTCTTTGCCCGGCCGCTCTTGAGAACGGTATATTTTTTCATATAAGAAGCGTTCACCGAACCGTTGTTCCACAGTCCTTGGGCCGCCCCCCACGCGGTATTGATGCCGATCGTCGCATAGTAATTATTCGGCTCCGCATGAAAGGAGGGACAGGCATATTTGTTTCTCATGCCGGACTTATAAACGGCCCCGATGATCCACTGATTCTTGAAGTCGGTGTGAATATACCTGTAGATATTGTGGTTCTGTCCGGGAAAGCAGCAGATGGTCCCGTCGGAATTCCAGCCGGTCCAGTATCCGAGGTAACACCCGTTGCTGTCCTGGATGTACATGCTGTTGGCCGTGCCCAAAGTCTTGTAATTATTCAGGCAATAGCTTCCCCGGCCCGCCTCCCGGGCGTTGTTCAGCGCAGGCAGCAGCATGGCCGCCAAAACGGCGATGATGGCAATCACCACCAGCAATTCAATCAGAGTGAACCTTGATCTTCGCGTCAAACAGAAAATGGAGAGGCCGGGAGATGCACAGTGATTTTTCAGCATTTGGAACTCCTTTTCATTTTTACCATCCTAACCTTAACTCATAAACCATTAAATTTCAAGTCGGTATTTCCGATTTTTTCAGACCGCCCGCCCCGGGTTCTCACGGGGTACCGTGCGGGAACCTTTCACCTCGCCGTCAGTTCTCCGCTCCGGGATCATACCAGCGGTGAGGCCGGTAATTGCGGCACAGTTCTTCGGTGAATTTCCCCCGGGCTGAGGGTTTCTGCTGACCCTCCGGACGGAAGAAGTTGAAGAGCTCCGCATCACGGCAGCCGCAGACCGGGGTGAGATCAAAATAATCCATCCGTTCCGGGAAAGGCACAGCCGAATAGTGACAGCGGATCAGATCAAACTGCTTCTCCCGGAAACCGGTGATGTCGATGAAACTGTCCCAGAAAAAAAACTCCCGCTTGAACATGGAGCTTTCACAGAGTTCAAAGAAGTAATAGAGGTCTCCCCTGTATCCCTGCTTTCTGGCCTGCAGAAAAGCCTTCGTCACCAGAATTCCGGTGGCGTAGTGTTCCGGGGAGTCCGTGACAAGGCCGTGGGAGAGAACCGCTTCCGGGTCCCGCTCCAGGATCAGGTCAGCCACACGCTTCACCTCCGCCGGGCACTCGTGGGCCACCATGATGAAGGGGCGGTCGCAGGTGCAGTTTTCCGGCTTCGGGGCACCGTAATCGGCATTGATCCGGTGCCCGTCCGGAGCCGAATAGTGGCGCTGGGGGTAATCCAGATGCAGGGGCCTCGTCCCCAGCATGGCGGCACCGGCGTCCGCCTCCCGTTTCCGGATCTCTTCCATTTTGCCGGGAACGCACTCGAGGCGGGTCATGCTGCCGTCGGGGTTCACCTGGTGGATCTGCCCCGACATGTTGTTGGTGGACATGATGTAGTCAAAACCGTATCCGGCTTTCTGATATTTCAGAAAGGACCCGCCCACATCGAATTCGATGTCGTCGGCATGGGCGCCGATGGCCATGATCTTCCGTTCAGACATTTTCAGAAAACTCCATTACCTTGCATAAAGATTTGCCATCATCTCCGGGTGATCGTTGAAGCGCGAACCCGTGGGAGAAAGCATGTAGTGTTCCGGCTTGGAACCGGTCATGCGCTGGCGGCCCATCTGGATCCCCAGCGGGGCGGACATGCTGGGCTGGGGCATCCCCAGATCATTGAGGTCAATGGCCACTTCCACGGTCCAGCGGTCGGCAAGGCGCTTCACCGCCCAGTCCCTGACCCGGTAGAAGCTGGGAAGGTCCGCAGTATTGGGAAGGGTGGGATCCTTGTCGAAGATCGCCCCGCCGGCATTGATATTGATCACCGGTTTCCGGCCGTTGGTGGTCTCCAGATTGATCTCAATCATGTCGTCACCCCAAATCGTGGTGTTATCCCGGTCCCTGCATACCATCTTCAGACGGTCCATATTGGGCTCCAGACACTCGATGCCGATGTAGAGGATGCCGCCGCAAAAACGGAAGGCCGCCTTCGTGCAGATGTGCCCTGGCTCGATCCCGGTATTCATATCCTTGAATGTGACCCCGTAAGCCATGTTTTTCCAGAAGGGTTTCGTAAGGTCGCCGTCCAGTTTTCCAGGCCCCGCGTTCATGCGGAGAGCCCGGACCACGGGGCCCTGACGGTCCAGTCGGTCGAAGGTCTTCTTGAGAGGGGCCATTTCCTCCTCAAGTTTGGCAATGCGCTTTTCGTAGAGCGTCCCCTTCCCCGCTTCCGCCTTGGCTTTTGTCAGCAATGCGAAGAGTTTCGGCACATCCGTTTTCTTGAGATAGCCGGAATAGGCGGTGACATTCCGGGGCTGGGGCCGCATCCAGATGGATTCGGAGAGATTGTAGAGTTCCAGCATCGTTTTGCCGGCGGGGCCGTAGTAGCGGTCGCACATGTCGGCAAGTTCCCTGTTCGGATCGCAGTTCCGGTCCCAGGTCATCTTGTTCCGGAGATAGAACATGGGGCTGTTGATGGCCGGACGGTAGAAGCCGATCCACCGGTCTTTGCGGTCGCGGGCGGAAACCATGCCCTCCAGGAGCCAGCCGTCGGTCTTGCCGTAAAGTTCGGCAAACTCCTTCTTCAGATTTGCAGTGAAAATATAGGGCAAGGGCGGCCGCTCGCCGCGATAAAGGGTGTGTTCATAGTAATAGTCGTAGCCGATCAGCTGCCGAGGGGAAGTGATCTTCGACTGCCATTCCCGGAGATTCTTCCGGAAATCGCCGCCGGGCAGGTGCATCTTGTCGGAATTGTAGCAGAAGACCACCGTGAAATCCTCCGGCACTTTGGCACCGGGCTTTTCCAGGAGTTCAGGGATCCGGTTGGTACAGCTGTAGGCATAGACGTGCTTCCGGATATTCTTCCCGTAAGAATATTTCTGATTGTAGCGGGTGCGGATATCCAGCAGGAAATCCCAGTAATAGTCGCTGTAACGGCCGCTTTCGCCGCGGTTCCGCTTGTCCCAGCCGGCGGCGCGGTCGGCATCGTCAATGGTCCCCCAGCCGTCGGGGGAACCGAAGCTGGTCATGGGCAGACGCACCGGATAAAACCGGTCGAAACAGTCCAGATAGTGCATGAAGGAGTCGCGGAATTTCTTCCCGGAAAGTTTCGGAGCCATCCAGTCGGGCTTTCCGTTCACTTTGCCGGCCAGCTCCGGATCTTCATGATAGTCCAGCATCCGTCCGGTCAGGTGGATGGGGACAAAGAGTTCCGTCTGGCCGACCCCCATGGATTTAACCCAGAGGGCATTGTCCCGGGTGGAAACATAGTAGCCGTATATGCGAAGGGGGAACTGGGGCTCCCGCTTGATGACAGTGTCGGCGATCGCAAGGTTCTTCGTCTGGGGGATCACCTTGCCCAGATCTTCATCCTTGCCGGTATAGGACGCATACCAGCGGAAGCCGAACTGTTCGAGAAAATGGTAGGCCCCGTAAAGGGTGCCGGTACCGTTCATGGTGTAGAATTCGAGTTTCGGCCTGGTCCGGACCATCCAGTCGTTTCTTGCGTAGAGAAACATGGGGCTCCGCCACTTGTGACCGGTGAATTTTTCCCAATCTTTGGCCGTCGGCTTCAGCGGATAGACTCCTGCGGAGTTCCTTTCCTCCAGTTTCAGCTGGTTGTACCAGTCGAAATCCTTGCCGGCGATGACAATGTCATTGCCCTTGACCACGATCTTGAAGCCATCATGCTTCACGTCAGCCAGGGAAACGCCCAGCTTTTCCGTGAGAGCCGACGGCCCGACATAGATGCGGACGGGGACCTTGCCGGTGGGCTTGGACACAATGGCAAGTCCGGCGCCGGTCATCTTCTTCACATACTTCTGAATTTCCTCCGCCGCCACCTTCAGACTGGGGTCGGTGCTTTCAGCAAGGATGATTTCAGAAACGGCTTTGCCGTCTTTGACGATCTGAGCGCCGACAAGAGAGGCGGCCACCAGAAACAGTGCAGCAGCGGACAATAACAGTTTTTTCATGAGTGTCACCTCTCCGGTTCAAGATTTACTTTGCCAGCTTCTTCAGCTTGGGCTCCACAAAGACCTTCCACGGCGGATAGAGCCGGATGGCCTCTTCGTAATACTCTTTTGCCTTGGCCTTGTCGCCCTTCATGGCGTAAAGGTCGCCGTAAGCCTGGGCCACACCGCTGCGGCGGGACTCAGCCTTGTCAACCTTGTAGGCGGCAAGATATTTCAGCCCTTCATCCGCCTTTCCGGTAAGTCCGAGCAGGACTGCGATGCGGCACTCCACCCGCTGCAGATACCACTGGGTGGTGGCCTTTTTGCAGGGTTCGGCACTCTGGAGCAGCGCCAGTTCTTTGGCATTGTCCCTGACAAGCCCCGATTCATAAATACTGCTGGCGCACTGGCAGATCATCGCATACTTTTCAGCAGGATTGGCGGAAGAGGAAACAGCAAGCGCGATGTCCTTTTCCACCAACGGGTGGGTCTTTTTGTTCCACGCGTGGCCGTAGGCGCGCAGATAAGCGGCCCGGGAGATCAGGTCGCCGCGCCAGGTTTCCAGTTTCTCGTTTTCCGCCGGAAGGGCGATCTCCTGCCACTGTCTCTTTTTGAAAGCGGTCTCCATGGCGCCCAGGGTCTTCATCTGCTTATCCTGAACAGAATTCAGATACTTCTGCGCATCATCGAACTTTTTCCGGCCGAGAGCCTGCAAAAAGGCGGCATAGTAAGCCTGATCCTTCTGCGCCGGATTTTTGGCCTTTTCGGCCAATGCGGCATACTGTTCCGCCGCATTGGCGGCATTGGATTTCGCGATCTTCTGAAATTCCGCCGGGAACACCACTTCGGCGGCGGCCACAGACAGCCCCATCACGGCGGCCAGCATTGCAATCATCTCTTTCTTCATCCTGTACTCCTTTTTTGTTCTGCGAAGAAAACTTCGCGGGTTAAGCTTATTTTACCAGCATCATCTTCCGGAACGCGTCGATCTCTTTGGGTGTGATACCGCATTCCAGAAGATATTTCCCGATACGGGTCTCCAGGGGCTCCCCGGGGGCCCCGTACTTGTCAAACCCCTTGACCATCGCCTCAAAATTGTCTTTTTCGCCCGCCTCCGGCATCCAGGGAAGAAGCGAGAGCTCGTAATCCGCCGCCAGATCCTTCTCCGGAACTCCCAGTACGCCGTTCAGAATAAATGCCAGCGTCCCCGTCCGGTCCTTCCCCGCCTGACAGTGAAAATAAACGGGATGATTCCCCGGATCGGCCAAAAGCCGGAAATCCGCCGCAATGCACTTTCTCCCACCGGGGCTGAAAATGTCCCAGTAGGACGGGGTGGGAATCCGGACCAGTTTCACCTCTTTCCCCAGCGGGGAAACGGCGAGAGCCCCCGTTTCCGCCGACCTGCGCAGATCCAGATCGGTCTTCAGTCCGAGTTCCCGGCGGAACATGGCGATATCCTCCGCCATCAGCCGGCTGCGCCCGGCATGGATGCCATCGGCGGAAACCTGATTCATCGCCTCCCCCCGGAAAAGCACCCCCTGCCGGACGGTGGCCCCGTCCCCGGTCTTCCAGCCGCCCAGATCCCGGATATTGCCGGTCTTTCCCTCGGACATGATCCACCGGGGAGGATGGGTTTCCGTGGTGAAGGACGAAACTCCGGACGCGGTTTTTCCGGCATTGGCCGCAACCCGCCAGTAATACGTCCTGCCGGGTTTAAGGTTCAGTTCATAATTTTCCGGCGTCAGTTCCGTTTTTTTCCGGGAAGAAAAGATCTTCGGATCTTTGAAGTCCTTTTTTTCCGAAAGCGTGACAATAAACGGCCCCTTTTCCGAAGCCGTGCATTTCCAGCGGAACGTGACGGGCATGGACTGACGCCAGAGATTCGAACGGTCAAGCAGGCCCTCCCGTTTCCCTGTTTTCCGCGCTTCGGCGAACTTCGCCTTCCGGAACGCATGGCCGGGCATGGCAATCACCGCCTTCTGGTTCGGGGGGATCAGAGGGACAGTTTTCCCCTCCGCCGGACCGGTCAGGACGATCTCCGCAGACAGCCCCGCAGGAAACAGCAATCCCCATATCCAGTATTTCAGCATGAAAGCATGTCCTTTCTGTCACGGGAATAAATATACACGATTTTTTCTTTTTCGGCCATACCAAAAAAGAACATCTTTCATGCCGAAAAGAAATATTTCACCATTTTCCGGCGAAAACTTATTTTTTCAGAAGGTCGGCCTTTTTGAGACAGATCATTTCCATGTTGGCAAGGTTCCGCCGGGTGTCCCCATCTTCTTCCGAGCGGTAAACGGTCAGCACCACTTTGTCACCTGCAAAGAGAATGCTTGCATAGCACCAGTTGTGATCATCTTTGCCGATCACAGCAAGGTTCTTCCAGCTTTCGCCGTTGTCATCGCTGACCGCCAGCGTCAGAGGGGTCCGCCAGTTCCAGTGTTTTTTTTCACTTCCAAAGGGAACACCCCGCCGGTCATTGTAGAGACAGATCAGTCGTTTGCAGCCGGGGATCCGGCGGATGGACTGGGGAGAACTTGGGGTAATGAGGTCCCGGGCCGGACGCAGGGCGCTCCAGGTGATCCCCATGTCGCCGGAAAACGCATAGTGCATATATCCCAGCAGGGTGCGGCAGTACAGCAGAATGCGACCGTCTGCAAGTTCCTCCACGCCGGGCTCCATCTCCCGGTAAACCGAAGTGACGACCTCGGGCCAGAATTTGTAACTTTTGGGCGTGAACGGGGGGATCTCGGCATTCATGCAGGGAGTCACGGGGTTGGAGCATGCCCAGGTTTTGCCATTGTCATCAGAGTAAAGCATGGCGATCCATGAGGGTACCGACAGGGGTTCCGTGCCGCGGGGATAGACGCATACAGGGACGGCAAGTCTGCCGCAGGAAAATTGCCGCAGACGGTCATTGACCACCACCAGATAGTCGGCGGGGATCCCCCCCGCAATGGAGACGGGGTCACTCCAGGTCTTCCCCTCATCCACACTCCGGGAGAAGAAGATCAGATCCCTGTGGGTCCCGAGTTTCCGGACAAACACCATGCCGATGGAGCCGTCCTGCAGACGCTCGAGGCTGGTACTCATCTGATTCAGCGCCCCCGGCGTCCGGTGGATGATACGCCTTCCGGTGATCTTTCCGCTTTCCGGGTCCAGATAGCCGCTGTACAGTTCCGCCACGGCGTCATCCGCCGCCCCTCGGAAACGGGAAAAAACCGTCAGGATCCTGCCGTCCTTCAGCAGGACGGCGGAACCTTCCCCGTTGCGGGGAAAGTCTTTCGTGGAAGCCACACTTGTAACGGACCGGATCTTCATCATTCCTCCTTGGTTATTTTGGGGATGGCATCTCTGTTTGCCGCCTCATTCTGCTGCAGGCGGTAGTGATCGGGGGCAAGGCCCGTCAGCTGCTTGAACCGGCGGGAAAAGTGATAGGGATCATTCCAGCCGAATTGTGCGGCAATCTTCCGGACGGACAACTCCGTGGATTTCAGCAGTTCCGCCGCCGCATGAATCTTCCGGCTGTCAACATAAAATTTCGGGGTCATCCCGGTATGCTCCAGAAAGGTCCGGCGAAGCTGGTTCTTGCTGACCTGACAGAGTCCGGCCATTTCCTCAAGATGCCACCGTTTTTCCGGGACGTCCTGAATCATTTTCAGCAGCACCTCAATACCGGGGTCCGGCACATCCACATTGCCGGCAAGATAGAGATTCATCAGAAAATTCTGCAGCAGCAAAGCCGCATGAAGCCGTTTTTTGACAGACGGGACCTCCATGAATTCCACGATCTGCCGGAGGAGCCGCGTCTGACCGAGGTGATAGACGCCGGTCCGGATGACGCCGGCACTGTACATCATATCGGCCACCGGGCCGGAAAATTTGACCGAGTCCTCAAAAAAGAGGTTGTTCCCGTAACTGCCGTACCGGTTCGGGGTATCCGGGGGGATCACAATGCAGTCCCCTGGGCGGAGGATCATTTCCCGCTGACGGCCGATCCGGATCTTGCCCTGTCCCTGATACAGATGGGATACCGAGTAGAAATCGAACTTGCACATCTTCATGCGGACGTAGCCGTTTTCGTGGGGGGCGGAGGTGGAATAGGCCATTCCGATCCACAGCCCGTAGGCAAGTTCCTCCTGGCTGAAATTCCGGCAGGGAAAGGGATAGAGAAGCTCGCCGCCGGCTTCTGCATTTTCCGGGAAAATTTTCTGTTCTTTCCGCCAGAGCATTGCCAGACATCCCCGTCAGAAGATTATTCTCTGCACCGGACGGTATGTCCGGCCTGTTTTACCGCAGTCATCAGCTGCGGTATATCCGCAAAACGCATGATCCCGAAGGGAAGACTTGCACAGGGCATGACCGTTTCCGGGCAAGACACATAATCACGCCAGGAAACCGGTGCCTTCTCCATCTCAATGGTCAGCGGCAGAGGCGACCACACCGCCGCCGTCAGAGCGGCATGAGTCATGCTGTTTTTCGCGATCAGAGTGACTTTCCGGACCTGATGCGCCTTCAGAAATTCAAGGCAGGAAAGGATGTCCCGGACCTGTCCGGAAAACATGGTCCGCCCGGTCATGAGCCCGCAGGAACTGTAGAGCCCCGGGTAAATGATCATAAGGTCCGCATCCGGCGGGCAGGACAGGGTCTCCCCGACTCCCCGCACTTCCAGGAGCCATGCGTCTTCCGTGCCGGGAAACTCCGTGACCCCGGTGATTTCCGGCAGAAGAAGCGTGATCTCCGAATCAAACTCCAGTCTGTTCTGAACGGTTTTGCCGATCTTTTTCAGCGCGATCTCGATCCCCGGCTCGGTATTCAGGAGGAAACGGCTTCCATGGAGCTGCAGATCCTCGAGATACTGTTGAAATCCCCTGCGAAAACCCGGAACGCCGACCGCATCGAGCCCGAGATATGCCTTCAGCGCCGCCATATCTCCGGAAGGAGTATTGCGTTCCATCAGATCCTTCAGCATGCCCTGCACGGATCTGCTGCCCGGAATGTTCCGGACATCTCCCCCCGGGACGCACAGCAGGTCCTCCTCCTTGAGCGGTGCAATGTCGCCATCGTCTCCGATGGCGCAGCTGCAGGCCAGTTCGCTGAAGAATTTTCCGATGGCTTCGCTGTGAAACTCCGAATAACGGTGATTGCCGGCACCCGCACCGAGGACGACCTTGTCCTCCGCACCGTAACAGCGGTAGAAGCGCTTCATCTCCCCGGCAATATCCCGGGTGCCATCCGCGTCAAAGAAATCGTTGTCCTGAGACCCGAGATAACACGGGCGGGGAGCACTTGCCAGAAAAAAATCCCCCTCTTCCAGCCAGAGTTTTTTGAAATCCGGGGGATTCTGCTCGTTATCGGTGCAGATCTCGTTTTCGAGATTCCGGGTCATCCGGGTAATGGAGCAGACCGGGGCCGCCATGCAGGGAATGTCCGAAAAGGCATTGACATAGCTTGTCAGGGTCCCGCCGCCGGAACAGCCGGTGACGCCGATCCGGGCGCCATCCATATCGGGACGGTCCTTCAGATACTCCAGCGCGGACAGGGCGTCAAAGAGCCGCCACGTCCCGAAAAATTCCCCCAGAAGCCCGGAACGGGTCCCGATGATATTGTGCTCCACTGGCGGACACCCTCCGAACTCCCGGCGTTCCCCCTGTCCGAAGGGATCCGGACAGAGGACCCCGAATCCCCGCAGCGCAAAACTCTGCCCCACCCGCTGATATTCTTTCGCACTTTTGCCGTCATCATCGTGACCGCAAAGCAGCAGGACTCCCGGCAGCGGGCGCGGAGCTTTTTCCGGATAAAAAAATGTTGCTGGAACAAACCGGCCGGGAAGGACCTCCAGCACCAGTTTCTCAATGATCAGTTTCGGAGTCCGGAATTCCCCGGTTTTCTGCACAGAAAGGATCTTCAGATCCGGCATCGGACCGAAAGATTTCCGCAGCTTTGCCCGCACCTCCGCCCGGTACGCTTCCGCTTCCACGCGGGTGGTCACCGCCGCCAGACGGCGGGTCCGTTCCCGGTCCGCCTCCAGATACAGCGCATGATAATACTGCTGAAGCATCCCGCCCCGGCACGCCGTCAGATCATTCTTCATTTCAGCCTCCCGTTTTTACCATCCAGAATATACACTCTTTTCCTTTTTTTCCAATGCACAAAAAAATTATTTTGATGCCGGAAAAGAACATTTCCGGAAAACCGGTGGAGGCTTTACGAAAAGTCGATCATGTGGAGTTCCGCAGGTTTCTTCCCGCAGTTTTCCAGAGAATGTGGCAAAGCGCCGTCGTAAGCAAGAAAATCCCCCGCATTCAACACGGCGGAGTGTTCCCCATTGGTGATCCGGATGGTCCCCTTCACCACCAGCACGAACTCCCGACACCCCTCCCCGTGGGGCTCCGAGAGATGCACCGCTCCCGGCGCCGCCAGCACATGATACATCTCAAGCCCTGCCGGCAATTCCGGCGCGGTCAGGATCTTGAATTCCACCCCCCCCCCTTCCGGAGCAATACACGCCTGCTGTTCCCCCGTCAGGGAATAGAAGTAATCCGGCTTGCTCTTCTTTTCGCCGATCAGCTGTGCCACATCCACCGACAGGGCATGGGCAGCTTTCCAGAGTGTCACCAGCGTAGGATTGACCTTGCCGCTCTCGATCTGGGAAAGCATCGCTTTTGAGATCCCGCTGGCTTTCGCCAGTTCCCCCAGCGACAGGTGTCTGGACGCCCGCTCCCGCTTCAGATTTTCGCCGACTGGAGGGATTTCCGGAATAAATTCGTTCATTATATTATCCTTTGTTCAATATATTACTTGACAATCCTTCAGAATGATGTATAATATATCATACGGAAAATATTATTTCAAACACCGGAGAAAATTCATGGAAACTTTTTTTTCCAACGCCTTCAAGATCTCGATCCTGCTGAATCCCTTTGCGGTCCTTTCGACCTTCATTGCGCTGACCGGCAAAATGTCCGTGAGGAAGAAGAAAAATATCATGCTGAGAACCGGTTTTGCCGCATTTATCGCCGGGTGCGTGGTGCTTTTCAGCGGCAGCATGCTTCTCACCCTGATGGGGGTGGATCTGGACCTCTTCAAGGTGGGGGGCGGCGTGGTGCTGATGATCTGCTCCATCACCTTGGTATGGGGCCGGGAAAAGCAGTCGGAAAGTGCGGACCCCGGGGACCTCTCCATTGCCGTGGTGCCGCTGGCGGTCCCCATGGCGGTGGGACCTGGAACCGCCGCCGGGCTGATTATCATCGGCTCGGAAGGAGTCACCTGTCCATGGTCATATATCCTCAATACCGGGGCACTGCTGGCGGGCATCCTCGTTCTGGCGGCGGTACTGGCTCTGGGAGTGTGGTCAAATAAACTCCTGAGCCGGACCACCGTCTCTGTCATCACGCGTCTTACGGGACTCTTTCTCTCCGCATTGGCGGCAAAAATGATCCTCGAAGGGATCCGGAACTACCTGGGACTTGTCCGGGGATAGCGGCACCCCATTATCATCTTTGCATCCTGGTTTGATTTTTTGATTTGGAGAGTTATCTTATCGGAAGACGACCAGAGAAGGAGAAAAATGCATCCAATGTCAAAAACGACCGTCATGATGATCCTCGCCTGCACGCTGATCAGCTCCGCCGCCGTGATCGGCGGAGCGTGGACATTAAGCCGCTTTATGCTCAAAGTTCAGCGGACAACGGAACACTGCATCACCGTCAAGGGTGTGGCGGAGAAAACGGTGAAATCCGATATCGGGACCCTTACCTGCCGTATCATTGTCAAAGCTCCCGGGACGGCGGCCGGTTATGAGGGACTCAACCGTGCCAACACCGTTTTTCATGCGAAACTTCTTAGACTCGGATTTACGCCCAAAGAGGAAGAGCAGGTGGAGCTTTCCCACTGCCGCGTGACCAGGACCGTGCGTACCCGGGAAGGGAACCGTGAAACCGTCCGCGAGGAATTCAGTCACTATGAATTCTCCCGCAGCTGCCGTCTGCGCAGTACCGATGTCGATAAAATTGCGGCGGCGGCCCAGGACCTCTACGAACTGATCCCCGCCGGCGTGGAGATCCGGATCAACGCTCCGCAGTATTTCATCTCCAACCCGGAACAGTACAAACTTGAACTGATCGACTCCGCGACCCGTGCCGGACATCTGCGTGCCGCCTTGGCGGCCGGATCGTGCGGGGGAAAACTCGGGAGTCTTCTGACTGCGCGGCAGGGAGTGATCCAGATCACCCGTCCCGCCGACAATCAGAGCAGTGACGGCGGCGTTTACGATACCTCAAGCATCGACAAGATCATCCGCATGGTCGTAACGCTCAAATTTTCCCTGAAATAAGGTTCAGAAGAGCGTCCCCTGCTCCCAGGGGGAAAGCATCTCCCGGACGGGAGAGAAACTTTTGCGGTGGGCGGGGCACGGACCGAATTTCTCCAGTGCCGCCAGGTGTTCCGCCGTGCCGTATCCCTTGTGCTCCGCAAAACCGTACTGCGGATAGAGTTTGTCCAGTTCCACCATATATTCATCCCGGGCCGTCTTGGCCAGAATGCTCGCGGCGGCAATGGACGCCGACTTGGCATCTCCCCCCACCACTGCCAGAGCAGGATAGGGCATGTAAGGCACCGGACGGCCGTCGATCAGAAGAAAATCCACCTTTTCAAGCGCCATGGCGGCGGCGTACATGGTCCGGTCGTTGGTCTGCAGGATGTTCCAGCGGTCAATATCCTCCACCGAGCCTGTCGCCACGAAATACTGAACCCCGGAAACCGCCAGAATGGCCTCCCGCATCTCCAGCCGTTCCGTTTCGGACACCTGCTTGGAGTCAAAGACACGCGGGACCTTTGCGTCCGGCGGGAAACACACTGCCGCCGCCATCACCGGACCGGCCAGGGGTCCCCTCCCCGCTTCATCGATCCCGGCTATAAAAGAAAAACCCTCCGTCCGGAGCTTGCGCTCCAAACGGAGGAGTTCATCATCTTCAGCGAGGAAAGTGCTCAACGCGCTTCCTTCACCTTGGCCGCCTTGCCGACCTTGCTGCGCAGATAGAACAGCTTGGAACGGCGGACATCTCCCTTGCGCGTGACTTCGATTTTGGCGATCCGGGGGCTGTTCAGCGGGAACACCCGCTCCACACCCTGACCGGCCTGCACCCGGCGGACCGTAAAGGTCTCTTCAATGCCGCCGCTGCCCCGGCGGGCAATGACCACGCCGGCGAAGAGCTGCTGACGCTCCGTGTCGCCTTCGATGATCTTGACATACACTTTCACCGAGTCACCGACCGAAAAATCAACCACATCGGCCTTGACCTGCTCCTTGCGAATTTTGTCCACAATATTCATGATAAACCTCCGTTTTTCTCCTTCAAAAACCGCTCCCAACAATCGGGTCTGAGCTCTCTTGTGAGCCGTTCGGATTCCCGACGGCGCCACCTGGCGATCTCCTCGTGATCCCCGGACAGCAGCACTTCCGGCACCGCCCTGCCCTCAAAGACCGGCGGTCTGGTGTACTGCGGATACTCCAGAAGCCCCGTACTGAACGACTCGTCACAGCTGGACTCATCACTCCCCAGCGCTCCAGGCAGCAGCCTCACGATCGCATCGACCATGACCATCGCCGCCAGATTTCCGCTGGTCAGCACGAAATCGCCTATGGAATACTCCACATCGATCCGCGAATCAATCACCCGCTGATCCACTCCCTCGTAATGACCGCATACAAAAAGCAGCGACTTCTCACGACTGAGCTTTTCAGCCTCACGCTGTTCGAATCTGCGGCCTCTCGGCGAGGTCAGGATCACCAGAGTGTCCGGCCCCTGCAGATCGTCGATGGCTTCACTGAGGATCCGGGCATTCATCAGCATTCCCGGTCCGCCCCCGTAGGGCTTGTCATCCACAGTCCCGCGCCGATCATGCGCGTAGTCCCGCAAATCCACTGCCCGGATGGCCGCCAGACCATTCCGAACCGCCCGGCCCACGATACTGCTGCCGAGCGCACCCGGATAAATCTCCGGAAACAGCGTCAAGATGTCAATTTTCAATTGACATCAACCACTTCCACCGATACCCGCTGGTGCATCCGGCCGGCAGCGCCGCTCACCAGGGAACGGATCGCCATGATCGTCTTGCCGTGTTTGCCGACGATCTTGCCGATATCTTCCTTGCTGCAGCCGATCTTCAGTACGAAACCGCCTTCGCGGTCCTCGCGGGTAACGTGAACCTCATCCGGAGCATCCACCAGCGATTTAGCCACATACTCCACAAAGCCCGCCAGATCCGCAGATGCGGCGCAGGAGGAACTCACGGAGGATTCCTGGGCCCCCTTGCCGGTGAAGAAGTTCAACAATGCCTTCAACATTTTCCGACTCCGAATTTACTGGGCATCCGCAGCAGGCGCGGCCTCCGCCGGAGCTTCAGCAGCAGCGGCAGCAGCGGCTTCGGCTTCGGCCTCGGCCTTGGCAGCAGCGGCAGCCTTCTCCTTGGCCTTGCGGGAAACGGACGGCTTGCGGACCTTGTCCGCCAGAGAAATGCCGGCACCGACCCGTTTGGCAATGGCCGCCACGGTCTCGGAGACCTGGGCACCCACGCCGGTCCAATATGCAAAACGCTCAAGATCCATGCGCTCGACCTTCAGGATCGGATCATAAAAACCGATCTCCTCGATCGCCCGGCCATCCCGGCTGGAACGCTGATCCATCACCACGACCCGAAAACAGGCACGGTTCCGCGTGCCGGTACGCTTCAGTCTGAGTTTAACCATAATGTTGTCTTACCCTCTTTTCAGTTTGTTTTTACCGGCTGTTCCTCAACCGTCCCAGCTACGTAAACGGCGATGGAGCAATTACTTCCGCCGGAATGCTCCAGCGCGGCGGTCCCTTGCCGGGTCCGGTTCAGAGGATAACCAACCGGGCCGTGGTTTGAACTGCCGCTTCGGTTCAATTTCATTAATATATCACACTAAACGGATTATGCAAGCTGAAAAAAGCATTTTCCCCCTCTTTCAGAAGAAAATGCGGAAAAAACTTCTGACGATCTGAAAAACCGACATCAGTGTCAGGCTGATCATCTGGGTGATCATTTTCCGAGATCAAGCTCCCGCAAAGCCTCTTCATTGGATTTCGGCGGCTCCGTCACCAGCCGGGTCCGGGCGTAATATTCATTGCCCCATCCCACCAGGATACCGTTCCTGAAGACCAGAGGCATGCACTCGTCCTCCGTGGTAAGACCATCCATCCAGACCGTTTGGATAAAATAGTACCACACGTCCGGCTTGGCAAAAATCTCATTGCGGATCGGTTCGCCCATGATCGCCAGGACCTGTTTTTTGGTCATCCCCACCCGCAGAGACCGGGCATTCTCAAGGTTCCGGCTGCCTTCGATCCAGCCGCAGCCGGTCAACAGAAGCACGGCAATGAACGCCGCAAAAATGGCAGATATCTGTTTCAATTCTCAGTTTTCCGCCGTGAAATCTTCCTTGCCCACACCGCATTCCGGGCAGCCCCAGTCCGCAGGAAGATCTTCAAAGGCCGTTCCCGCCGGGATCCCGGAAACCGGGTCCCCCACCGCAGGATCATACACGTAATTGCAGATGTTGCAGACATATTTTTTCATCATCTTGTCCTTTCCTGAAAAAACCGGTTTTTCCCGCATATACTATATCACAACATCATGCATTTTTCCATGCACCTCCCGGCGAAAAACAGTTTTTTTTGCAGTTTGACTTTGTTTTCACTCTTTACGATGCTATATTAACGGGAAAGGGACCGACAACCTTCTCAAAAATAAAAGGAGAAACAGCTATGATGAACCTCAAAAAAGATGCCGCCTACAGTCTGCTCGTCCCCACCAGCATGGGTGTACGCCTGACCCCCATGGACGGCCAGCCCTTCCACTGCAGCGACCTCTTCAAGATGCAGGTCACCAGTGCGGAAACCAACGTGGCCAGCGTGGCCAGCTTTCTGGGACTGAAGGTGAAAGTTCTCACCGCCTTTGTAAAAGACAGTCCCGTCGCCCGGATGATCAAGGACAATCTGGCCGGCCGTCACATGGATTATGAAGGCAAAGAGTTTGAACAGGGCGGTCCCTGGGGGCTCCGTCACCAGTTCAATCTGGCGGACAGCGGTTTCGGCAGCCGCGGTCCCCGGGTCCAGAATGACCGGGCCGGTGAAGTGGGCCGTCTCCTGAATGTCAAGGACTTTGATCTGGACCGCATCTTCGGCAAGGAAGGTGTCAAAATGGTCCACATGTCCGGTCTCGTGGCCGCCCTCTCTCCGGAATCCAGCAAGTTCTGTCTGGAAATTGCCCGGACCGCCAAGAAATACGGCAGTCTCATCTCCTTTGACCTCAACTACCGGGCCAGCTTCTGGGTGGGCCGCGAGGAAGAACTGGGGGCCACCTTCGCCGAAATCGCCAGCCTCTCCGATGTCCTGATCGGCAACGAGGAAGACTTCCAGCTCTGCCTCAAGATCAAGGGACCCGAAGCCGGCGGCAAGGGCATCGCCGAAAAGATCGACAGTTTCAAGGAAATGGTGGAGCGTGTCCGGGCGGCGTATCCCAATGCCACCGCCTTTGCCACCACCCTCCGTCAGGTTGTAAATGCCAACAACCACCTCTGGGGCGCCATTGCCAACGTGGAAGGCAGCTGGCAGGTGGTGGAACCCCGCAGCATCACGGTGCTGGACCGCATCGGCGGCGGCGACGGGTTTGTGGGAGGATTCCTGTACGCCATCCTCAAGGGCTGGGACCCGGAAAAGTGGATCCAGTTCGGCTGGGCCTCCGGTGCTCTGGCCACCACCCATCTCACCGACTACGCTCAGCCGGCGGACGAGGACCAGATCTGGAGCATCTGGAACGGCAACGCCCGCGTCAAGCGCTGACGGCAAACGTGCATCTTCAGGGGGGGACGAATGAAGCGCCCCCTCACCCGTCAGCAAAAAATCATCGGGATTTTATGAGAAATTTTCTCGGCCGTCCCGTGATTTTTTGAGATTCTGACAAAAAGGACGCTCCATGCTGCAAGTTAAGTGAGAGAGCAAAATGTCAGCAGAAGAGACAAAAGTTGTTATTGTCCGAAATCTTGTGAAAAACAGCGGTAGTTTCCAATGTTGACAACGACATTTCCGATGCCCCTCATTCGCTTTTGCCAGTATTCTTCCCATTCCCTGG
>DCGO01000126.1 GCA_002314605.1 Lentisphaeria bacterium UBA1776
GCATTTTATGCTTTCCTTATGTAAAGAGAAAAAATTTCTGACGGACACCACTCTCAAAGCCAAATCCTTTCCTACCGGTCCTAATATACCATTTCTCTCTTTTTTCCGCAAGATGTTGCCGTGGTATATAATGGTGTCAAAATCGCTTTCCCCTGCAAAAAAACAATCCCTCCGGATATTGTTTTTTCTGCATATTCCTGTATGTTATAAGGAGAACGGGACCAACTTGGAGAATGAAGATGATTCCATCACTGACAGGACTTTACTGCGGACGGCTGATCTCACGCGGGTGCGGCAGGCACATCACCCGCAAGATCTCAAACTGGGAACTCATCGTCGTACTGAACGGGGAACTGGGACTCTTCTGCGGTCCCGGAGAGTACCTTCTCCGGAAGGGCGATGTATTTCTGATCCCTCCCATGGTAAAACACGGCGGGACGAAGCCTTATCCGGCGGGGCTTTCCTTTCACTGGATCCACTTTCTGCCGAAAGATCCGGAAACGGAGGCGCTGCTGCGGGAGGCTGAGCCGAAAATGCATCTCTCCGACATCAGCCGGCTCAATGCCCTGATCCAGTTCTACCAGACGTTGAAAATCGATCCGGAACCGGATACGGAAAAAATCGACGCAATAGCCGGATTGATCCTGCATGAAGTGTTTTACCGGAAAGGGGCCGCCGATGATGCGGCAGCGGCGGTCTCCCTCCACGGGGAACTGCCGCACCTGATCTCTCACGCCCAGCATATCCTTACCACCAGATATCAGGAGACACTTTCCACCTCCACTCTGGCGGCGGAACTCGGCTGCAGCGCAAACTATCTGGGGCACCTTTTCGGCAAGTTTTTCGGGCACGGCATCCTTGAGGAGCTCCACAACCAGCGCATCTCTCACGCATGCGATCTTCTGGCCCGCACTTCGCTGACCATATCGCAGATCCTCTACGAAGTCGGCTACAACGATCCTTCCCAGTTCCGCCGACAGTTTTTCCAGCGCCATGCCATGACGCCGGGAGAATACCGCACCCGGATCAAACTGGAGATCATCAACGTGGATTGAAAACAGGATCAATCCGGTTCAGGAAGGGGATATTCCCGGTAAGGAAATGTCTCCAGACTGGCCGTGATCTCCTGCACGCCCCGTACATGGTGCAGCAAAATCCCCTGTCTCCCGGTGCCGTGCACGGCAAGTTTCCCGTTTTTCACCTCCAGATGGACCTCAGGCGAACCCGGTTCAAACACCAGCCCCGGACAAACCGTCAGGATCTTCGGCACCCGCTCCGTGACCTCCGTTTCAAAGGAGACGCCTCCGGCAGAGACCCTCACTTTTTTCCGGTTCCCGGCAAGGGTCCAGTCGGTATTGAGGAGCATCAGACGGCGCACACCGTTCTCTTCGATCCACTCGTTCCAGAAGACCTCTTGCGAAGGGTCTTCCACCCGGGAGTCCGGGAGATTTCCGGATGCCAGATGCACCACCAGAGTCGAGATCACTTCCCGCAGGGCCTCGTGTCCGGGATAAGCATACGCGGTAATCGTATAGACGACCCCTTTCCCCTTGCGGAAACGGACAACCAGCGGCGCATCAGTCGAGGCGTCCCAGATGAACGGTTCCGCCCCCGCAGATTCCAGGTCCGCCAGACAGCAGGGGCCGTCCTCTTCCGGAGAACATGAGGGAATTCCGGAAAGCTGCGGGATGATCTTTTCCCATTGCTCCCGTCCCGCGCAGTTCCACTGCCCGGAATAAAGTTTTCCCGCCCCCTTTACGCGGATCCCACACAAGCCCGAGAGATCGCCGCTGTTCCATAATGCAAGATCCTTCATGCCGTTCAGAAAATCCCGTTTGACATGGGTGCTGAATTCCGGAAGGCCGATCAGCAGGGTCCCGCCGTTGGAAACAAAGCGGTCAAGTTTGTCGTAATCCTCCCGGATCATGGTGTTCCAGCCCAGATGCAGCAAAAGAGAATATTGTGCAAGATACTCCGCCCTTGCCTCCGTCGGGACCTCGTCGAAGTCGCCGAAGGGGGTGCCGGAAAAGAAAAATCTGCGGCGGTTGAAATTCTGGCGCAAAGGCTGAGTGCTTGCTCCCGGCATCAGCACATCCAGGATCTGGCGGCATTTTTCCGGCTGACGGTGCCCCCATTCCGGGGCGCTGTTTCCGAAAAGCCCCCAGACCGGATAATCCGGCGTCTGCTCTTCCCCGCAGATGAATCCGTTGAAAGGCGCCGCGTAGCGCCCCTCCACAAAGGCGATCTTCCGGGTGGGACGGCCGGACCGGGGATGGGTCTTGACGAAACGGTAAAATGCACGGGTCATATCCCGCTTGCCTTTGGTCAAAGCGTCATCCCAGCTCTGCCGCTCCTCCTTGAAGAGCTGAAAGAGACTGTCTTCCTCGTAGATCATGGAGGCCCCCATCATCCACGGCTGGAAAAGCGAGAGAAAATACTGCCCGAGATGCGTTTCAAAATAGGGTTGAAAGGGGTGCTGGATGGCAATATGCACCCCCCATTCGCCGTCCCGGAAAACCTCGGCGGCGGGCCTGGCCTGGGAACAGAGGTGCTGGGTATGGGGAACCATGGTCTCCGAACGGATGAAGTCCGCCCCTGCCATATAGCAGTAGCGGTGCCCCCCGGAAGCATCGCCGAAGGCCGCCCGTTTGCAGACCTTGTGGGCGCGGTCAACTTCGATCTTCAGACGTTTCAAATAATGCTCCATGGCCGTTTTCATATCCTCTGACGCCCATTCCGACCGGGGGTCAAAGGCATAGACGGCACCGGGCCACTCATGCCGGCCAACACTGTGCAGGGAGTCCCCGGCGGCTTCCACCAGAGCGCCGTCATCGAAATCCGTGGCCGCTTCCACCGTAATGTGATGATCCCGGCAGAATTTTCCCCAGCGGACCAGCAGTGCGGGATCGGGGGGGATCTTTTCGAGACTCTGCGGATCCTTGAACAGGAAGGAACGGAAGACCACCAGATTGCCCAGTCTCGTCCGCCAGGTGTAGTCCAGAAGCCAGTCCATGAAGCCGTTGTTGTCATGGGGAACGACGGTCATGTCGTACCCAACCGTGACCCGGGGATTTTCCTCCTTCACGGCATATACTGCGGGGATCACACCGGCGGAATCCCCGGCTTTCACCTCAATATTGACTCCCGGCTGCGCGAGGGCAAAGGAAAACTCGTTCCAGCCCGTCTGCAGTCTGCAGTTCACGCTCCCCCCCGGCCAGGAAATTCTGACTTCGTCCGGATGGACGGCAAAGATGCGCCCGGTGAGGGTCTCGCCAGCCAGCGCCCAGGGGGGCAGCGAGAACTCCAGATGGTCGTGCGTACTCTGCTGCAGCGTCAGGCGGCTGAAGAGAAGGAAATAACGGGGATTGCCGTTCCGGATGCCAAGGGTGTGCTTCCCCGGAGCAGCCTGAAAGCGCACCCACACATCCTCCAGCATCTGCATGAAACGGTCATGCTGACGAAAAAAATGGGCGAAGCGGGCAACTTTTTTGCCATCGCAGAAGAGTGTCATGGGAAAGGTGTCGTGGATCTGCTTTTCAGCTCCGGGGGTGTATTCCGGGGCCGCCATGGCCGCAAGGTGCAGGATGTTTTCAGCAAAATCGCTTTTCTTTTCCGGAATGGAAATGTCGAATTCCAGCGTTTTTCCGGGAGCCAGCCAGGCAGTGCGCATCCGGGCCCAGTCGTGAACGGGAAGGGAGAGATCATCCGCCTCCCATACCTGCTGTCCGGCTTTCGGCGCCGGGCGGAACCAGAGATAATGGGTCCGGGTCACAATGACATGACACCCAAGATATTTCGGCCCCACGGGAAATTCGATCCGTCCTTTGGTTTGAATATCTGCCGCCTTGAATTCAAAGTTCCCGGAAAGGGTGGTCAAATTGAAGACGGCATTTTCCGGAACAGACGCTTCCACACGGATCCCGGCAAGGCCCCGGCGGGTGGAGCTTTTCCACTCCGGCGAGTCAAGCAGCGTTTCGCAGGCGCAGTGTCCCGGACCGAACCAGATCACCGGGTAACTCAGCTGAAACACTTTGTCAATCCTGCCGGACGAACACGTCAGACATCCGTCCCACCGGTAAAACGGGTGATAGTGTCTTCTGGAATAGAGGTACTGATACCCCCAGTCGATCCTGAAATCAAGTTTCATGTTCCTCTTCTCCATGGGCAGTCAGTTTTCCATCTGCAGAAGAATGCCGGTATATCCGGCGCTCTCCAGACCTTTCCGGCGGCGGACGAAATCATTGTATTCTTTGCGTTCAGGCAGGCTCCATGCACATTCGGAATAGGCAAAGAGCCGCGGCAGGATCTTCTGAACCACCCGCCACTCCGGGACGCTTTCGGTCCAGAGACACGCTTCCGTACCCAGGATGGCGTCTTTGACCTGATCCGGCCAGACCATGTACGGCTCTGTCATATGGACCCCCTGTTCCGGCAGGGCGAACATCCAGTTTTCATGAGGTTCGCTCAAGTCCGCCGGATAGTCGAAATAGAGGGAATTATGCACGGAATAGACAACTTTATTGCCGTTCTCCGCCAGCCGGAGCGGTTCCCGGATATCCAGCCATGCCTGCATGATGGTGCCCGGGTCGTATTTCTGCCCGGAACAGGTCCCCCACATCATGGGGGTCCTGCCTTTCGACAACACAAACCGGTTCAAATCATTCATGAATTCATTTTCCAGTTGACGGAAAGTCTGCAGATTCCGTTCCTTCAGAACCGCCTGACAGCGGGGACACTTCTCCCAGTGTGCCGCTGCGGCTTCATCGCCCCCAAGGTGGATGACTGGACTGTCCGGAAAAATTTCCATCAACTCCGCAAGGAGCCCCTTGATGAAAACGGCGCTCTCCGGATTGCCGAGACAGAACTCATTGCCGGGCTGGGCGCTGTCGCACGCCAGATCCGGTCGCATGGAAAGGACTCTCCGGGAGTGCCCCGGAACATCGATTTCCGGAACGATCCGGATCCCGAGACGGGCGGAAAGCGCGGCAATTCCCCGCAGTTCATCCCGGGTGTAAAAGCCATCCTCGATTTCTCCCTTGCCGGCAAGTCCCGGGACCCGGTTTGTTTCCCAACGCCACGCCTGATTGTCGGAAAGGTGCCAGTGAAAGGAATTGATCCGGAAGGCGGCCAGCAGATGCAGAAGTTTTCTGACCGTCCCCGCCGACTGGAAATGCCGGGCGCTGTCCAGCATAAAACCGCGCCACGGGAAACGGGGAGCATCTTCCGCATGACAGCAGTCCAGATACGCCGTCTTGCCCCGCCCCCGGCTCATTCCCGCAGTCAGCATCTGGGCCAGAGCCCCGGCGGCATAGAGGAAACCGTTCCGGCCGGAGGCGGACACAATGATTTTTTCCGGAGATATGTTCAGCTGCCACGCCTCCGGCTTTGCTGACGGGTCCGTCTGAAAGATCAGGCCGGCAACCTCCGGAGCAGATTCCGAAAGGGAGATTTTCAGGACATGACAAAAACTTTTCAGAAAGGCAAAAGCCGTGTCCGCTTCCCGGGGAAAAGAAACGGCATGCAGACCGGAAATCAGAAAATTTCCGTCTGAAAAAACCGCTTTTTCCGGAACCGGGACAAGACAGTCAAACGTTCTGGAAGACATGGGTGGCACCTCCTGAAACGTAATATATCCGCGGCCGGAAAAATGTCAACCGGATTCCTCCGGCCAAAGCGTTTTCAACTCTGCAATATGCGCACATGCCTTCTTGCAAAAAAACAAAACTGTGATACGTTATCGACAGAAAGAACTTTTGAAACGGAATTGGAGGCTGTCGATGAGCGGGTTGAAATGGGAGAGCGTTCCCAAGTGTTACGAGGCATGGCTGCCCTTGGATTTTCTGTCGCCGGGAGCCAGTTTTGTCTATCAGAACAGCAACAATATGACGGGGCTTGCCCCCAGTTCCTGTCTCAGGTCCCCAAACGGGTTCAATGCGGAGCTGCAGAGTCAGGATGTGATCGTCATCGGCGACGAGGAGAAACAGGACTATATTCTGGTGGGGGCGCTGACGGCGTTCCGGAGCATGACCTATTTCCTGCTGCGGAAACAGGTGCGGATCACCGGACTGGTGATGCGCCAGCCGGCGGTCAAACCGGACGGCAAGCCGGAGGAGATCGTCATTTTGCGGGGAGATGACTGGCGGAAACTCCTCCTCCAGTACGCCCGGATGTCGGCCAAGGCCATGGGGGTCAGAGAGATCCGGCCGGATCACAATCTCACCGGCTACTGCACCTGGTATTATTATTATGCGGACGTGACCGAAAAGGATTTTCTGGAAAACGTGGAAGTCCTGAAAAAGCAGGTGGGGTCCGCCTATTCCCCGGAAGTGATCCAGATCGATGACGGTTACCAGACCTTTCAGGGGGACTGGCTGGACCAGGATGTCTCCTGGCCAACGCCGCTGGGCAAAGTGGCGGCGGACATTCAATCGGCGGGGATCACGGCGGGGATCTGGATCATGCCCGTGCTGGCCTCCACCGCCAGCCGCACTTTCCGGGAACACCCGGAGTGGTTTGTGAAGAGCCGTTCCGGCGGCCCGCTGGTCTTTGCAGGGTGGTCCCCCGCACCCGACAACCTCTGGGCGTGTCTGGATGCCACCAGACCGGAAGTCCGGGACCACATCACGCACTTCATGCGCGCGCTCTGGGACATGGGATTCCATTATTTCAAGATGGACGGTCTGGGGTTCGGATTGCCCGACGGGGTGTTTTCGGACCCGGATGCGACGCCGGTAAGCGCCTTCCGTCTGGCCATGAAGACCATTCGGGAGGCGGTTCCGGAAGCATTCCTGCTGGGGTGCTGCCCGCCTTTCATGGCCTGTCTCGGATACGTGGACATGTGCCGGGTCAGCGGCGACACCTCCCGTGCGTGGATCGGTCCGAAGCCGAATACGGAATATCCCCCCAATGCGGATCAGGGTACGGTAGGGATCCTGCACGCCTGGCACGGCACAGTTCAGAACTGGTGGAAAAATGACATCTGGTTCCGTTCGGATCCTGATGTCATCATGGCACGGGCCGACAATGCGTACTATACCATCGGCGAGGCCCGTCTTTCCGCCTCCATGGGGATCCTGACGGGGGTGTCGCTGACCAGCGACCATCTGGGCAGGATCACCCCCGAACGGCGGGCCATTCTGGAATGCGCGGCGAAGTACCATCTGGAAAACGCTCTGCCGGGAAGGTGGGAAAAAAATCACTGGCCCTATGCATTCACCGGGACCGTGAACGGGAAGCTGGCGGCGCTGCTGATGAACGTGAGCGGATTTGACATGCACTATTCCTTTACCGAATACGGTCTTCCCGGGAAGTGCCGGGAAGTGCTGATCGGCCTCGGAAGTGTCTCGGAGAAACTGACCCTGCCGCCCCACGATGCGGCATTGGTGATCGCCGAATGACCCTCCCCGGCGTTCCGGCAATCTACCATTCTGCCGAGATCCGGGTTCCCAGAGGACCGCAGGCGGCGGATTCTCCGTCGATATACAGCGTGAGGCCGCTGCCCCGGCTGTACCGTGTTCCGTCCCGGTCGTACTGCAAGGCGACCTCGTGACCGTTGATGCGGATCCCGTCCAGCAGGAAATAATCCCAGCAGTTCTGCGGAAGAAGCGGATCGGCGGAAACGCTTCCGCCGGCAGTATCCAGGCCGCAGAGACCGGTGATGACCATGTCCGCAAAAGTGGAATGGCTGTAGTCCTTGCCCCGTTCCAGGGGAAGTGCCCTGGAATCGCGCCGCTGCCGGATCTCCCGGGCAAGCCAGCTGCCCGTAAAGGGGTCCTGGTCTTCATCGATCCACGGAACCGTCCGGCCGTTTTCCGTAAGGTAATGGCTCCGGGCATAGGTCATGAGGGACAGAAAATACGCTCTCCGGCTGACGGATTCCGGGGTCCGCTGATGCAGGAGCCGGGCCAGAGCCGTCAGCGTGACCGAGGTCGCAAAGGGCCATACCGGACCGTTCCATTTGCAGTCGTGCCCCTCCAGGGAGATCTGAAATTCCGGGTGGCGCTGTTCCGCCGTAGTCAATCCGTAAGGGGCGGAAAACCCATCCGGATCCGTCAGAAACTTCCACGCCCGGTCGTATTTGGGATCCATATCCAGATAATACCACGGCGTGTAGCCGTGCAATTCACGGACGTTCACGAAAGACCGGTCCTCCGTGTGCCGGGTCATGAAAAATCCGGCTTCGGGATTCCAGAGGGTATCCTCCATCTTCCGCTGGAGCTGCCGCCCCTCTTCGGTATAAGACAATTTTCCGGAAATAAGGCCAAGGGCATACGCTTCTCCTGTCATGCAGCTGTTGATGGTCGCCCGGATGCCGCTGCCGCCGATGGATTCCTCCATGCCGTCATAATTGTCGCTTTGAATAAAAAGCCCGTCAGGAAGCTGATGATCACGTTTCCATGCCGCATAGTTCTGCTCCAGTGCGGCGGAAAGATCCTTCAGCATCACGGTATTGCCGGTGACCGCCGCCACATCCAGCGCGGCGGAGGCGGCGCCGAAGGTGTACTTGCGGACAAGGGCATGGGCCTCCGGGTTCATCCAGAATCTCATGTACTCTTCGGCGATCCCCTTGTCCCGGAACCAGCGGGCTTCCCGCAGCTGGTGCGCCGCCGGACAGTTGATGGTGTTGAAGGGCCCGGCCCAGCCGACCGGAGGAAGAAATTCCAGTATGACCCGTCCGAAGGGTGTGGTGCGGATGTGTTTGCGGAAACTCCACCAGCGGAAATGCCAGATCTCCGTCAGAACCGGGTCCGGACACTCGAAACGGGGGGCTTCTTCCGCAAGGAACTCCGCCGCATCCTTGTCCGGGATGTCATACACATACAATTCCCGATCTTCGCCGTTGAAACGGCGGCAGTATTTCACTACCATGTCACTGTTCAGAAACGCCATAATTTGAGCTTCCTTGTTCCGCTGAAAAATCCGCCGGATCCCGGCGGATCCGAATGTCCGTATTTTTCTGTGATACAATAATGCGCCGGGAAAATTTTTACAAGGTGTTGAAAAAGATAAAAAAGGAGCCAATTTCAAAAGGACTGGAAAAAAGGGAGAGTAAATCGCCGGCAACTCCCGAAAAATCTCCAACGGAACATTTTCCCGCAGACGTGCCCTTGACGTGATCACTGAAGCGGGCTATATTACCGGTGCGGATTCCGGCGGCGGCATCGCGCCGTCCGGCATGCCGGAAAAAGTCCGGAGCGCATTCGAAAACAAGACGGAAGACAGGGAGCGGGGACATGAAAGTTTTACTGTTGAATGGAAGTCCGCATCAGAACGGATGTGTTTTTAC
Organism: Lentisphaeria bacterium UBA1776; assembly: GCA_002314605.1. GTDB lineage: Bacteria > Verrucomicrobiota > Lentisphaeria > Victivallales > Victivallaceae > UBA1776. The sequence continues at coordinate 9,287 of DCGO01000126.1, forward strand.
CGCACTGAGCGAAGTTGCAAAGGCCATTTGTGAAGCGGGGATGGAGACGGAAATCTTCTGGATCGGAAATCAGCCGGTGCGCGACTGCATTGCGTGCGGCGGATGCGGGAAGCCCGGGGCGGAAGGATGTGTGTTTCAGGATGACATTCTCTTTGAATTCATGCAGAAAATGAACAGGGCGGACGGGCTGATTGTCGGGTCCCCTGTCTATTATGCAGGGCCTTCCGGAAGTCTCTGCTCGCTCCTGGACCGTGCGTTTTATTCCGCAAAGACGGCATTTGCGCACAAACCGGCCGCCTGCATCGTGAATTGCCGGCGCGGCGGCGCCAGTGCCGCCTTTGACCGGCTGAATAAATTCTTTACAATCAGCCAGATGCCGGTTGTTTCCAGCCGATACTGGAACGACACCCACGGTCTGACACCGGAAGACGTCCGGCAGGATGCCGAAGGTCTGCAGACCATGCGCACCCTTGGAAAAAACATGGCCCGGGTGCTGTTATGTCAGAAAAAAGCCGCGCTGGCCCAGCCGGATCCGGAACCGAAAATCGCAACGAATTTCATCCGCTGACGGATGCGGAAAGCCAGTTTACGGCATTGATTTGTCAAATGAACCATAAGGAATTCAATTATGCTTTGCAATGATCCTGAAAATTTCCGCGATGAAATGCTTGCCGGCTATGTTGCCGCATATCCGAACTATGTTGTTCAGGTCCCGGGAGGCGTTGCCAAAGCAACGGAACTCCCGGCCGGGAAAGTTGCCGTCATCAATGGCGGAGGCTCCGGACATTTTCCGGCTTTCTGCGGAATCATCGGGCAAGGGTTCATGGATGCAACTGTCGTCGGCAGTATCTTCACATCACCTTCAACGGATGACGTGTATAACGTGGCAAAATCACTTGAATGCAGCAACGGCATCCTGATTGTCGGCGGAAATTATGCCGGCGACAGGATGAATTTCGACCTGGCGCGCGACCGCATGCGCGCCGAAGGAATTGATGCACGCACATTCTACATAACCGATGATGTGGCAAGCGCCGCTCCCGATGAATGGCGGAAACGCCGCGGCAATGTCGGCACCTTCTCCGTCTTCAAAACTGCAGGAGCGGCCGCTGAAGCAGGCAAAAGTCTTGATGAGGTCGCACGCCTGACCTCAAAATGCAATGACCGTACAAGGACCATGAGCATCGGATTTTGCGGCTGCACGCTGCCGGGGTACTCGGAACCGCTGTTCCATGTCCCGGAAGGAAAAATGGAAGTCGGCCAGGGCATTCACGGGGAAGCCGGGGTGTATGAAGATGACCTGAAGTCCGCTGATGAGATCGCGCGGCTCCTGGTGGAAAAAATTCTGGCCGAGAAGCCCGTGGACGCAGGGAACCGTCTGGCGGTCATTCTGGACGGTCTGGGGGCCACCAAATATGAGGAACTTTTTGTCGTCTGGAACACCGTGGAAAGAGTGCTGAAGGACAAAGGATACAAACTTGTGGAACCGCTGGTCGGGGAGTTTGTGACAAGCCTGGATATGGCAGGGATCGCCCTGGCTGTCACCTTTCTGGATGATGAGCTTGAAGAACTCTGGCGCGCCCCCGCAGACACCCCTGCATTCCGTAAAGGCTCCCCCGGGAAAACCCCTGGCAAAAGACGCATTGTCACGGCGGAACAGCCGCAAAGCGCATATTCTGAATCCTCCGTATTTTCACACGAACTGGCAAAGAGAGCCATGAAGATATTTGAACAAGTCAAGATTGCGATGGCGGAAAACGAAAACGAGCTGGCACGGCTTGATTCCGTTGCCGGCGACGGAGACCATGGACAGGGCATGCTGAAAGGCGCGACCTTTGCTTTTGAGGCTGTCCGGAATGCACTCGATCATGGCGCGGGGCTTGCCGGCGCGCTGAAGTCGGCGGGCAATGCCTGGGCTTCCAAAGCCGGCGGAACTTCCGGCGTTCTCTGGGGAAATGCCCTGATGAAAGCCTCGGAGGCTTTTTCCGATACGGCGGAAAAGATCTCCGGAAGAGATTGTGCAAATGCCTTGCAGAATGCCGCGGAGAGCATCCGGAGCCTCGGGAAAGCCTCTCAGGGAGACAAAACGATGCTGGATGCGCTGATTCCCTTTGTGGAAACATTTACTTCCGAAGTGGAGCGCGGAACGGAAATCGGCGAAGCCTGGAAACGTGCTGCGGCGATCGCGGAATCGGCGGCGGAGAAGACCTCGGAACTGCTTCCGAAAGTCGGGCGTGCGCGTCCGCAGGCCCGGCGCAGTCTGGGAACACCCGATCCGGGAGCGGTCTCTCTGGCAATGTGTCTGCGGGCCGCAGAATTGTGACCCCGTTATACCGTTAAAGACCGTATGCGTTATGGAAAATCTCTGTCTGCACATAACTGTTTTGAGTCTGATGCTGTTCGCAGGAATTGAATTGAACCGCTTTTCCCGTTTTCTGAAAATGCCGATTCTGATCTGTTTTCTCGGACTCGGGATCCTCTGCGGGCCGCACGGACTGGATATATTCTGCGAATTCGACATGAAAACAGTCCACGCTTTCGGAGAAATCGCCGTTTGCTTCATCATATTTTCCAGCGGACTGCAGACCTCTTTCCAGTCCATCAGGAAAGTCCTTGTCACCGGGACCATTCTTGCCGCTGCGGGGGTATTTCTGACGGCGGTGCTGTCGGCGTTCTTTCTCTTCCGGATAAGCCGGATGTCCCTCTTTACGGCAGAAGATTTTCCGACGGCTCTGATGATCGCCGCCGCCACGGCATCCACGGATGCCGCGGCGATTTTTGCCATTCTGAGGGAACGGAAAGCCAGGCTCCGGCCCGAACTTCAGGGTCTCATCGAATATGAATCCGGCAGCAATGATCCGGCTGCGCTGCTTTTGACATCCATCATGATCCAATTCGCCGTTTTGCATAAACCGGCCGGTTTTCTGAGTGTATCATGGACCATCGGAACCGGGATCCTCTGGGGACTCGGGGCAGGCGCCGTCATCGGGTTTCTGGTCGGTCTTTTCGGTCAGTGGTTCTATAACAGGATCCAGTCTTTTCTGCAATACAACGGTCTGCGTCTGGTCGCTGCCATCGCGATCGTTCTCTTCTGCTTCGGCATCTCGCACCTCTTTTTTGAGGCCAACTCGCTGATGGTCTGCTATGCCGCCGGCATCACCATGGGAAATATCCGGTTCAGTTTCAAGCATACGTTCATCAAATTCAACGACGGGATTTCGTCCCTGATGCAGATTGTGCTCTTCACCCTCCTCGGGGCATTCTTTGACTATCACATGCTTTTCAGTCTGCGGAACATGGCCGGGGCGGTTTCCTGCGCACTTTTTCTGATGTTCATTGCCCGCCCCGCAGCCGTCATGATCTGCATGATTGGAAGCCCCTTCAGCATCCGCGAACGCATCTTTACAAGCTGGGCCGGACTTCGCGGTTCCGCGCCGATCATGCTTGCCGCCATGGTCGCTGCCGCGGAACCTTCCCGGTTCTTCCGGCTGGGCGAAAATATTTTCCACGGCGTATTCACGCTGGTTCTGCTCTCCATTCTCTTTCAGGGGTCGACCCTGATGTGGCTGGCAAAAAAGCTCGGGCTTCTTCTGCCCTACAAAGAGCCGGATGAAGATATTCTGGAGTGCGATGAGCGCCCGGACGGCAGCGAGCTGTGGAAATTCACGCTTTCCGAGAAGGATTGTTATATCGGGAAAACGCTGGCTGAATGCCGCAGCCTTACCGTCCGGCACATGATCGATGCGGGTTTTCCCGATACCCCGGTCATGCTGATGATCCGGAGAAAGGGCAAAATCATTCCTCAGGAATCAAATGTGGTCCTGCAGACGGGCGATGAGCTTTCCATGTTCGGCAAGCAGGAGGGGCTCTATCACATGCAGCAAAATTTCATTCCGGGGTCGGAGTGCGCTTCCTCCCGGACCTTTTCCCAGATCCTCAGAAAGATCATGAAAAAAAACTGCCCCCGTCCGGAGAATTGAGCCGCCTCCGGATCCCGGAAAACGGCGGACCCTGCTTCACCGGCCGCTCATGCGCCATTTTTTTCACTTGCTTCTGACCGAAACAATCTGGAAGTTGCGGGGCAGGAGCGGTACGAATACCGTATTGTCCGTCACTTTGTACCGGGCTCCGGTCAAAGCGGAACCGGCCTGCATGTCAGCGGCAAGTCCGGCGGCGGTACGGTTGATTTTTATTGCGGCGGTCACGGGCTGACTGCTGTAATTGCCGACAATCAGCAGAAGCCGGCCTTTTTTTACCCAGGCGGCACACCGCACCTTGGAGGGAAGATCATGGACAATGCGGTTTTCCGCGGCATAAAACGGCATGAATACGGCAGTCGAAGTCCCGAACTCCTTTTCAGCCTTCTGCAGACGCATGCTTTTTCGGGCCAGATCATGTTTTCCGGCCAGGGCTCTGCCGTCAAGTCTGGAACCGACCAGCAATGCACTCATGACATTCATCGGAAGCCATTCTTCCGTGCGGTGCAGCTGCAGATTTCCCCCCCACGGACGGCTGGAAAAACGCATCCGGGCGGATTCCAGATCGCTGAAGTCCTCCAGTTCGCCGGTAAAGATCTTGTCCGAAAAACCGACCAGCATGGCGGGGGTCGAAAAACTCTGATGATTTTCCACGATCCTGCCGGGCCGGGATTTGACGAACCTGTAAATGCGTTTGATGTTTTCACGCACCGCAAAAAAAGGCCATGTTGGATGACGATTGCCTTTTTCATCGCTCCAGCCGCAGTTGGCGGCAGCGTTGCTGTTGGCAAAAACATTGAGCATGCCGTCGGTGTAAATGCCGTCAAAGTGATATTTTTCAAAAGCATCGGCCAATCCGGAAAGCAGATAATCCGCATAGCCCTTGGCCGCCAGGGATACCCGGTACATGTGATGGCCCGCCGGCGGAGCATAGGGCATCATATTGACCGGAATGGTCTCCCACTCGGCGCCGAACTGATCCGCCAGTTTTGACGGATAATGAATTGCCGGATAAATCGCATAGGGAATTGCCAGAAAACCATCGGCATGCGCTTTTTTCACCCGTTCCGCCGTGCTGGGGAGGATCGACTTGAAATAATCCGGCGGCCATTGTCTTTCGATTCCCGGACCGTCATTGTGCCAGCGCCAGATACGTTCATGTCTGACCCCCAGCTGTCTGCGCAGCTGAACTTCCGGGACAGGCGGCTTGGTTTTCAACTCAAGGGCCTTGCCGTTCCCGGCCGGCACAAACCGGGCTCCGGCAGTTGCCATGCCGCCGCCGGCAGTCGCCGTCGAAAATCCGTCCGGAGTGAAATTTTCATCATAATCATCCTGCAGAAGGACCGTTGATCCACCCCGGTCAACAAGGCGCAGAGAATCAATTTGGAGGGAAACCTTTTCTTTACTCTGCCAATAATTTTTAACGCCCAAAGTCAGGATACTGCCGGATTTTTCCGGGATCGGGGCCTTCACCCGGCTGAAAAGTTCTTTGCCGTCAAAGACCGCCCGGTAGCCGGAATTGTCCCAGGAAAGAACAAGTTTGCCCCAGCGGTCATGGGGGATCCGGCCGGGGATCCGGAGGAGCTCTCTTGAGCCCGACATGAAAATCCAGTGATCATGGTCCTGACGCAGAGCAATGTTTTTGCCGCCGGCTTCCAGATTCACCACCGGCCCGGCGGAAGTCTCTGCATCACAGGTCCGGATCTGCAGCTCCAAAGTGCCCTGCGGCAGCGCCGGGAGCGGCGGATAGGTGATGTTTTCAACAAAAACCACCTGACCGTTGCGCTGACGGGACCAATGAGTCAGAAACGACGGGTCCTGACAGCCCTCGCGCACCGGCGTGGCGATCAAGCCAAAAGTGTAGGTAAATGGCCTGCTTAATTTTATGCCTTTGCCGGCAACCGGCTGCACGGTCATGGAATGGTCTTTTTCGCCTGGAACCAGACGGATGCAGTGCAAATTGTCAGGGGTCCAGTTTTCTTCACTTTCCGCAAATAATGCAATCCCGCCATGATCCCCGCCGGAAAAGATATACGGCCGGAACGGATAATTTCTGCTCCGGGACAGCGTTTCCACACTGTGATTTGTTCCGGACCCGGTCACCGCCATGCGCCCCCAGCCGGGATCAAGGTGCAGCGCCAGCTGCAGATTTTTGACCGTCACACCCTCCGGCGGCGGCTTGATCTGCAGATCGTAACGGGTACAGCCGTCAAACTCCAGCGTACCGGTCAAAGTTATTTCCGTTTTTTCAACCGTCACCATGCCCCGTCGGATAACTTTGTCCCCGCGATTCCGGACGGTCTGCGCCTTCAATTGACTCAAGTCCGCCGGAGCGGCGTTGTTGAGCTGAAGCAGGAACTCCGGAGCTTTGGTCAGCATGTTTTTCCGCTGATTGACGATCTGCTGAAACATGACCCGGCCGTTAAAAATATAATCCCGCAGCAGCACCCGGTTCCCCTGTGCAATCTCCTCCACCGGCTTCCACGGTTCGGGAACCGTGCTGTCCATGCCCAGATGATTGTCAAACCAGCAGGGCCGGGGAAATATCTGCAGCTTGCCGGAAATGGTTTCCCGCTTCTGATCCCCGGCAAAGATCCGGGCCGTTACGGTATATTCTCCGGCAGAGAGTCCCTCCGTATGGAATCTGGCCGCCGCCGAGGCCGATCCCGCGGGCAGTTTCAGCTGCTGCCGGGCGATCTCTTGATTGTTCCGGGCAAGAATCAATTCCGCGTGACCTGAAACTTTTTTCAGCAGCTGCGGATTGACTGTCAATTTGACACCGGCATACCGGTTGTAAGGATAGTTGCGTACCTGCAGCGAACTTTTCAACTCGGTCCGGAAGCTGAAAACACGTTTGAGCAAAACCTGATCCCCGGCGTTTTTACCCGAAATCACGATGGTGAAAGCCCCGTCCGGCAGCTCCTGCGGCATATACACGGCGTCCACCTGATCGTTCAGCCGGAATTGCCAGCGGTCCAGCTCCCTGCCGCCGGCATCGTAGAGCTGTGTCTGCACCGTTACCACCGGATCACGCGAATTGCTTACATGAAATGCGATCCGGGGGCGTCCGGCAATGAAATCCGAGATGCGCGGAGTCCCGAAGGATTGAACCGTACCGGTGAAGAAGAGCTCCGGGAAACCATCCGGATCCGAATAACATGATGCACCGGCCTGCGCCAAAGCTGCCCCGGAGCCTGACGGCCGTCCGATGCTGAAATTGACCTTCCACAGACTCCCGGCCGGCGGCATTGCCTGACAATTCAGCGCCTTGAAGGGAATCCATCCCGCCGCCTGCCAGGACCTCGTGCCTGCCGCTGTAAAAACCTGCCAGGCGGGATCGGCGGACCAATCCGCCGTTTTGATCTTGCCGGGAGCCTGGATGCCATCCAGCCGGGTCCCGGCGGCGTTGCAGATAAATACATATACCGGGCCGTTTTTTTCACTTTGCAGACGCAATTCCAGCGAATCATCCCGCCAGACGGCCCCGTCATGCTTGGACTCCGTGGCCCGGGGGGCGCCCCCGTCAGCAGTGGGGATATCGGCGGCAAAATAGATTCCTTCTTCGGAATACCCGATCCATATCTGCGGCTGGACACTGTCCAGCAATCTATCCTGCCGGCAGAAGCCGCCCAGTGCGGCACCCTGCTGTTCAAGCGTTTTCCGGATCTGCGCCAGACTCAAAGACTGCGGCGGGGACGGCAGTTTCGGGATGGAAATTTTTTCACTGCCCGAATTGCGGCTGAGGACTTTCACATTGCCGACAGAACAACAATTGGCAATGCCGCCGGTTTTGCCGGGCCCCAGAATGAATGCGGTGACTGCCGCCGGGGCCGCCTCTCCGAAGAGACCTCGCAGCGGCTTGGGAGTTGTTACGATCTTTTTCCCGTCCACATGGATCAGGATTTTGCTGCCGAATGAAAACTCGATCTGATAACGCCGGCCTTTTTCCAGCTGAAATTTGCCGGTCGAAACATATAAAGGAGATCCGCCTTTCCGGAATACGCCGTAACATAGCGCGGTTTTGCCGCCGTTGACAGTCATGTATCCCTGGGCAAAAACCGTGTCATGACGCTCGATCGTAAAGAGTGTCTGATTGCGCCAGGAACGGTTTTTCTTCAGGAGTTCCCCGTCCGAGGGATCGAAATTGAGCTGAAACTCCATCCGGATGCTTCCCGCTTCGGGATGAATGGCCGGATCTTTGAATTCCAGACGGTGCCGGGTGTCGAAAGTCAGCGTCCCGGCTTTCAGTGTGATCCCCTGCGGAAGTTTCAGCCCGCTGAAGTCCGGTTCAAAAATCTTTTCGGCTGCCGGTGCGATCCCGGCCAGACCGAGCAGAAGCAGGGCCATGCCGGACCATTTGAGTTTGATGGACATAAAATACCCCTCGGAGTAGTGGATGAAACAATGTCAATGTCAGGCCGGTCAGAGATAGCTGCGTCCGCGCCAGGTTTCCTTGTTGTTGTTGAACGGCGCCGTTTTGTACGGATTGTTGTCGCTCGTGTAGGTGATCCGTGCGGATCCGGCCGTGACCTTATGGGTCCCCACATGCCCGTCTCCGTACAGGACGTTGATCATGCCTCCATGCCGGGCATCGAGGAGACCGATGGTCCCGCTGGTGAGGAACTGCTCGTTGCAGGAGTAGAACCCCCGGTCCATGATCTTGCTGTTGAACATGTACACCTCGGCGGCGGTGAGGAAAAGAGAGGGCTTCTCCACCTTCCAGGGCCTTTTGAGCCAGGCATAAACGTAGATCAGCCGGTTCAATCCGAAATGCGGACGGCCGAAAGCATCGTTTCCGGCCCGGTCCATGGCGTCCTGCTTCGTCATGCGGCCGGGGCCGGCATGCTGAGACTGCAAGTTCGGACAGCAGAACATGGTGCTGGGCATATCGGAATCCCGCATCAGAAGCGAGGTCCAGTACGTTTCCATGCTCGAGCCGGACCCGGTAAAGAGAGTGGGGAGGTTCCCGTTGTGATTGTCCGCATACATGGTCAGGGCGAGCCCCAGCTGTTTCAGATTGTTCACACACTGTGTGCTGCGGGCCCGCTCCCTGGCCGCCGACAATGCAGGCAGAAGCATTCCCGCCAGAATCGCAATGATGGCGATCACCACCAGGAGTTCAATCAGCGTGAAACCTGAATACAGCGTGGAAACTTTCCGGGCCGCAGGAAGCCTCTTCTTCATTTTATCTTTCCTCCCGATATTCCTGAACGTGATCTCTTTTTTTCCGCCGGGCAGACCGGGGGCATCCGCACTTCCCGGCCTGTTAAGTATGTCACTCTTCCCGTTTTACAGAAATATAGTCCGCCGGAATATCTTTTTCAAGCCTTTCCGGATTTTATTTTCCGTAAATCTTGACATACTTACTCCCGGCGGGATTATTATGATTCCGTGATCCGCACGTTACGCTTTCGCTCACGTGCGGTTACTCATATATACCACCCTCCGGGTGCAGAAAAAAAGACCCTTGCAGGGGACAGAGCCTTTCTGAAAAATTTTTTCTTTTTCCCGCTTGCATTTTCAGCAACCGGATATACGTTTATGTTTGATCCATTTATTCAGGCTGAAAAAAAGTGCCTGCGGCAAAAAAACAGGAACAGGGATGCAGGTCGGACAAGTCGGACAGGTCGGACAGGTCGGACAGGTCGGACTGGTCGGACAGGCCGGACAGGTCGGACAAGTCGGACAGGCCGGACTGGTCGGACAGGCCGGACAGGTCGGACAAGTCGGACAGGTCGGACAAGTTGGACAGGTCGGACAGGTCGGACTGGTCGGACAGGCCGGACAGGCCGGACAAGTCGGACGGGTCGGACAGGTCGGACAGGTCGGACAGGTCGGACAAGTCGGACAAGTCGGA
>DCGO01000078.1:0-2908 GCA_002314605.1 Lentisphaeria bacterium UBA1776
TTCAGAAAAACACATTTCTGCGCATTTTCCGCAGCGGCTGCAGTTTGTCCGCTCATAAACATGTTTGCCGTCCGCAATTTTATGGCATTGATTTGGGCAAACGGAAGCACATCTTCCGCACGCCCGCCTTGCGCCCGTCGGGCGTTGCCCCCGTAAGTGCACCGAACCAGGCAAAATGCGGATTGTAACCCGTCAGATTGCCGTAACCGATCTGATTGCCGAAGTATTCCAGCCGCCCGTCGGCAAAATGGTAACAACGGCTGCGCGCTCGCGCACCAACCCGCTCGCATGCGTATGTAGCCAAAGCGTTTGTTAAATACCCTTTGCGGGGCAAAAAAAGGCTGTCGCTTTGCAACAGCCCCTTGATGACGGAATGCCGATTTGCTTACTTGGTGATCTTGAGGATCACAACTTCCTGACAGGCAACGCTTTTGTCGATGACGACCTCGTTGCCGTTCTGCTGGAAGGGAACTTCTTTCCACGAACCATCGCCTTGGAGAAGTTCGACTTTTTTGGCGGGGAAAGCCGCCGTCAAACTGATCTTGTCGAGGGGGTCGTAGCTGAGGTTGTAGAAAGCGGCAAGCCAATTGCCGTCTGGCCGGACGCCGCAGCGGAAGTAGATATGCTGCAACGCATTGGCGTAGAGCGGCAAGGCATCGGGGTCGAGTTTCTGCAACAGGGCGATCGCCCAGGCCTTGCGGTGATGCCCGATGAAGTCGGTCGGCACGCTCTTGACGCTCAACGCGGTGGTGATCACTTTGCCACCGAGAGCGTTTTCAAAGTAGACGGCGCCCGGCATGACGTAGTCGGTCGTCGGCGCGTAGCGGTAGGGCGAAGTACGCACTTCGCTCAACGGCACCGCCTTGGGATCGAGATGGGTCAGGAAGGGGCAGCCCGTTTTCCGCAGCGGGCACTTGTAGGGGCTACCGAGCAAGGTTTCGCCCTCGGTTTTGAAGGATTCGGCTTTGGGTTCAACGCCGAGATAGGATGTGAAGCCGCGTTCGGCGAGCTTCAAGGCGGCGCCGCCGTCGACGAGCGTCTTGCCGCTCAGGATCGTTTTGAGATCGTCGTCGCTCAAGGCGTTGACGGTGTCGGCGGTCAACGTGTTGATGGTATTGGGATCGATCTTGCCGTAATGCGAGGGGATTCCGAGCGGATCGAGGATCGTCGCGCTCCAGTTTTCATTGAGGAGCGGCTGCAGTGCTTTGCCGGGATTGAACTGGAATGCGGGATCGCGCAACACGGCGTTTGGCCCCGCCCATTTGACCTGATCGACTTCGTTGAGGAGCGTGTTGTAAAAGCCGATGTGCTCCTTGAGGATCGCGCGATGGCGCGCGATGTCGACGTCGCACTTGTTGGAAAGGTCGCTGATCCAGAGTTTGCCGCCGGAAACGCCGTTGAGGATGCCGCCGGTGATATGCGCGTGCATGCTGATCGCCGATTTGCTCCAGGCATTGTGCGGATAGATGTCGCTTTCGTCGAGAATGGAGTCGATCTTGCCCGCCGCTGCCACTTTAAACGCCGTCTGATACATGCAGTTGTAAAACTTGTTGACGGGGCCCCTGACTTCCATGTAAGCGGCGTTGTTGATGCGCAGGAACGACTCGTGTTTACCGGCGAGCGTCCGCGCGATCTCTCCCGCGAGGAGATATTCTCCGCCGCCGGAGCAGTACCCGCATTTGATCGAGGGATCGACTTCGTCGATGGCGTCGCGGATGAGTTTCGCATAACCGAGGACGGTCTCGCGGCGGATCTGCTCGAAAAGCTGGACGTCGGGATCATTCCATGCGCCGGTCTTGATCTTTTCGATCAACTGCTCACGCGTGTAGTTTTTTCCGGCGCGCTTGTTGAATTCCGCCATGTGCAGAGCGCAGAAACACTCCGGCCCGTTGTCGCTATTGTTGATCGCGCGCAAATCGTCGTCGACGAGGAAGAACGCCGGCTTTTCGGCGGCGAGCATCTTGACCATCTCGCGGGTGTAGGCGCGCACATTCGGGTCGAGCATGCAGAGACGGTGAAGCGTGATCCCCTTGATGTTGATGATCTCCGCCCAACCGCGTTCGCAGGTGACCGCGCCCGCCCAGCCGTGACCGATCGTACTCTGGATCAGAATTCCGCACTCGATGTCGTCGTTTTTGAGCCGTTCTTTCAGTTCGCGGAACGCCTTGGCGCAGATTTTCGGTTTCGCCATGACGTCGGTGCCGTCGGGTTGCATTGTCATGCTGTAAGCGTTTTTGTGAACGCCGCTGGCTTCGACTGCGTGACGCGATTCCTTGACCGTGTAGTCGATATCGTGGGGGAAAAACGGGGTGATGCTGATGAAATTCATCTTGCGTTCCGCCGCCGAAGCGCCGCTTCCCCGCGCGACCGCCGCGGCAATGGCGGAGGTAATGATCTGTTTGGTCATAATGAAAATCCCTTATGGCTGATGGCTTGTTTTTACTATATCACGAATTTGCAAAAAAACAAGCACCGATGCCGTTTTTGTCAGTTTCCGCCACATCTTAAAGAGACCAGCGACAAACGCTTGACTATCCGCGCGTGCCGCGCGGGCATCAGGCTCAAGGGGAAAAAAGGGGCTGTTGCAAAAGACGGCAGCCTCTTTTTTTGTGTATTAAAAAAATAATTTGGCACGAAATGCCCTACAAAAACCCGCCCTGGCGGGTTGCAGAGGAGTTTGAGGGGACGAAACCAGTCCCCTCGGCGCCGACCGCGTCAAGATGAAGAAAATGATTCTTTTTCACAGATATCCCATAACTTTTTGAAAAATTGACAAAAAAGAGAATCCATGCTACCTTTTTCTCTGCGAAAAGACGAAAGGAAAAAAACATGGATTCTCAAGAGCATAATATGGTGGTGCTTGGTCAAATTTTCAAGCAGATTCCGGCAAAACTGAGCGAAAAACTAA
>DCGO01000078.1:2916-29627 GCA_002314605.1 Lentisphaeria bacterium UBA1776
CTAAAGAACAAGTACAAAATTCAGACGCGTTCGTTTTCGGAAACGAGCCATGTGGCAGCAATGGTTTTCGCTCAACTCTCCCATGCTTTGAGTTTGAATGATATCTGCGACTGCTTGAAATTTCACAAAGGATATCTCGCTCAGATTCGGGATTGCACACCGCCAAGCAGGAACGGGTTAGCTCATGCCAATGCCAAACGTGATGCCGCATTAGCAGAAGAACTATTCTGGAGCGTACTTGCCGATATCAAGGCAAAATATCCTGATTTCAGATTCTCCCACGCTCAAAGATATGTGCTGATACCCCTTTTTTGAAAAAATGTGGGATATCTGTGAAATTTTTAAAAATTATCTTTTTTCCAGATTGAAAAAGGAGGCGGAATGCGATATTGTAAAAGAGCTGTTCCTGAAAAACAGAGATCGGGAGATCATGATGAAGAAGTGGATCGCGCTGTTGCCGGCCCTGCTGTCGGGATTATTTGCGGACGTGAAGGTGCCGGAGGATGTTTTCCGGCCTCGCCTTTTGACAGCGGTGCCCTCTGAAATGAAAAAGAATTTACCGCCGGAGAGCCGGCAGAAAGGTTTGTTTTCATGAATAAAATTGCTTTTTCCGGCATCCTGATGATGCTTCTTGGGAGACTTGTCTCCGCCGAACTGCCGTACCTCCGGGCGGAACGCGCTTCCGCCGTTTACAAGGCGGGGGAAATCATCAATTTCCGCGTCACCGGCCCGGTTTCCGGCGCCACCTACACCGTGTGCGACGGGGTGAAGACTTCCGCCCCCGCGCCCCTCGCGGACAAGCCCGTTGCGGTCAAAGCTGAAAAGCCGGGATTCATTCTGGTGACGGTCAACTGCGGAAAGAAGCAGGACGGCAAACCGGCAGTCACTTACGCCGGAGCTGCCGTGGAGCCGGAAAAAATCGTCCCCGGCACTCCGGACCCGGCGGATTTTGACGAATTCTGGCGGAAAGAACTGACGGAACTTCGCTCCAAACCCATGCAGACCAAAGAGACCCCCGTTCCGGCGAAGTGTCTTCCGGAGGGGCTCGCCGCTTACAGTGTCACCATTACCCGTGGCGACGTGACGGCTACGGGATTCGTGACCTTTCCCGCCGGAGCAGACCGGAGATCCCTTCCCGGTCTGCTGACTTTCCTCGGCGCCAGCAAGGTCAATGCGGAACTTGCTGGAACCTTCTGCGCCGCCAACGGGCTGCTGGTCTTCAATTTGAATTTCCACGGGCTTGAAAACTACCCGGTGCCCCTTGCCGACTTCCGCAAGACGCCGGAATTTCTCGCCGCCAAGCGGAAGGTGGCAGGTTACCGTCACAAATTTGCCGATGATCCGCACAAGTACGCCATGCGGAAGATCTTTCTCCGCACTGTGCTGGCGGCGGATTACCTGATGCAGAAAAAGGAGTTCAACGGCAAAGATCTGGTTTCTTACGGCGGCAGTCTGGGCGGCTGTCAGGCGCTGGTCTGCGCCGCGCTGGTCCCGCAGGTCACCGCCTGCGTTTCCCAGGCCACGGCCATGTGTGATCATTACGGCGCCAAAGCGGGGCACCTGCCCGGCTGGCCGGAACTTCTCCGGAATGTTCCGAAAGCGGAAAAGAGCGCCGCCTGCTTCGATGTGGTGAATTTTGCCCGCCGGGTCAAGTGCCCGGTTTATATGGCGGTGGGTTTTATTGACACGACCTGCCCCCCCGCCAGCACCTATGCGGCTTACAACGCCATAAAGTCGCCCAAAAAAATGATGCACACCGTCACCAGCGGCCACGGCGGCAAGTGCCTTGATCCCAAAGACACGGGCGTCTTCCAGTGCTGGAGGCGGGAGATCCTGCGGGAGCTGACCGGAAACGGAAAAATTCAGGGCAGGTGACCATGAAGATCTCCATCCCCGTCCCCCGTCCCGGGGAAAATGCCGGGATTCTGTGGCAAAAAGCGCTGGCTGAATCCCGTGAAACCGGGGCGAAAAACATTGAGTTTTCCCCCGGACGCTACGATTTTTATCCGGATGGCTGCACCCGGCGCTACTCCTACTTCTCCAACAATGACGAGGGGATCAAGACCATTGCACTGGATCTGCAGGACCTCGCGGACATGGATATCTGCGGGCATGAGACGGAACTGATCTTTCACGGGAGGATCTCTCCGGTGGTGGCGGTAAATTGTTCCGGATTGACCCTCTCCGGGCTGACCATCGACTTCACGGACTCTTTTGTGACGGATGCGGACACTGCTGCCCGGGAAAACGGGATCGTATGGCTGAAACTTGCCGGTCCCCACCGTTTTGAAGCGGGGAAGATCCATTTCACCGAGGATTTTTACGACAATATGTCGGGGCAGCTTATTTTTCACCGTTACGACACTGCTTGCAGGGAAGTGGTCTGGAACGCTTCCCCCGTGCGGATCCCCAATGCGGGGCTGCTGGAAAAAAACGGTCTGATCGGGATCCCAGACCGGGACGGGCGCCTTGCCGGAGACGCATGGATCATTAAACATGAACTCCGGCTTTGTCCGGGGATGGTCTTTGACCGTTGTCACAATATTACGCTGAAAAATATCCGTCTCCACCATGCTGCCGGCATGGGCATTCTTGCACAGTTAAGTTCCGGTATTCTGCTGGACGGGGTGAAAGTCATCCCCCGTGGCCGCCGGGTGTCGGTTTCCGACGATGCGGTGCATTTCTGCGAATGCCGGGGCAAGCTGGAACTGCGGGATTGCGAACTTGCCGGAACGCTGGACGATTCGCTGAATATCCACGGGATCTACCGGCCTTTGAAAATGCGGATCCCTGGCGGCAAATTTTATTATCTGGATTCCGGTCACTTTCAGCAGCAGGGGCTGCAGGGGGCTTTTCCGGGAGACACCCTTGAACTCATGAAAAACGATACCGGAAAGCCGTATGCCAAAGTAAAACTCCGCAATGCCCGGCTCCTCAACAAGAGTCTCACCATGGTGGAGCCGGAAACGGAACTTCCGGAAGAGTGGTGTCCCGGCGACGATGCCCGGGTGCTGGAGGCGGCCGATGGAGAGATCTCCATCACCGGCTGCACCTTCCGCCCGCTGACGGGGCGGGGGGTGCTGGCCACGGGAGCGAAAATGGTCCGCATTGCCTGCTGTTATTTCCACACTTCCGGGGCGGCGGTCTTTGTGTCCGGCGACGGCAATTACTGGTATGAATCCGGGCCGGTGGAAGAAATGGTGATAGAGGACAATTTCTTCGACAACTGCTGTTACCGGCAGTCCTCCTCCACCCGGGAGGTGATAGCGGTTTTCCCTGAACTTCAGAAGCTGGAAACGGATTTCTTTTATCACGGCGCCATCACCGTCAGTAACAACCGTTTCCGGTCGGTGAGGCGGCCCCTTGTCTCCATGCTTTCGGTAAGGGAAGCGATTCTTGCCGGAAATGTTTTCGAGGAAGATGCGTCCTGCAGCTTTGACCCGCCGGCCGGTGCGGCATATTCTTTTGCGAAGAAAAGCGATCCCTGGGCGGTCTTCTGCCACTGTGGGAAAACGGTACTGAAGGACAATCCCGGCATGGATCTTATTGGCGGAAAACCGGAATAGGACTGGAAAATAAGGTCATCTTTTCCGGTTGCTGTCTGCCACTTTTGCCGCACCTCGAACGGAGGCGCTGCCGCCGGGGGGGAGGGCGATGATTCTTCCCTGAAATTCAAACCGGATCTGCCGGGCGGCGAGGAAGGTGACATGCACCGTTTCCGGATCCCAGTCGAGATCGACGGTCAGTCCCCCGTAAGCGCGAAGCCCCGTGACCGAGCCGGCGGACCATTCTGCGGGAAGGGTCGGGAGGACTTCGATCACCGGGAGGCCGTCTTTATTGACCCGGTGAAACTGCATCAGCGCTTCGGCAATCGCCGCCGTCACTCCAAAATTCCCGTCGATCTGAAAGGGGGGATGGGCGTCGAAGAGATTGTTATAGACCCCGCCGCCATTGGGGGAGCTCATCTTCACCACTTCCGTGACGGGGCGGAGAAAATTCTTCAGGATCAATGAGAATTTGCCGGGATCGCGGAATCTCGCCCAGAGGGCGGCGCGCCACCCCATGGCCCAGCCGGTGCTCAATGCTCCCCTGCGCTCCAGAGAGCGGATGCAGGCCCGGTAAAATTCCGGATCGCGGTCGGGGGTGAATTCCCTTCCGGGATAGGCCCCGTACAGGTGGGAGAGGTGCCGGTGGTCAATTTCCTCTTCCTCGAATTCCTCCCCGTATTCCAGGAGTTCGCCGTGTTTGCCGATCCGGGGCTTCTGGAGTTTCGGCAGCGCCTCCCGGATGCGGTCCAGCACCGGGTCACTCCCGTACCCCGCCTCGTCTGCCAAGGCAAGACAATTTTCAAACAGTTCCCGGATGAGGCTGATATCCATTTGCGAGCCGAAGGCCACAGTGGCTTTCCTGCCGGTTCCCGGTTCAAGGAATCCGTTTTCCGGGGAGGTGGAAGGTATGGTGGTGAGACACCCCCGGTACTCCTGCAGGAGTCCCAGCAGAAATTCCGCCTGTCCCCGCATGACAAGATAGACTTTTTTGAGAAATTCAACATCGCCCGAGAAGCGGAAATGTTCCGCCAGATGGCGGCAGAGCCACGCCCCGCAGACGGGCCAGAACCCCCAGCGGCAATTTCCTCCCGCCGCTCCGGTGAAGCGCCAGAGATCGGAATTGTGATGGATGCACCAGCCGGGAAGACCGTACATCTCCCGGGCCGTTTCCCGTCCCTGTTCGGCCGCGTCGAAAATGAACCGGAACAAGGGTTCCGTACATTCCGGAAGACTGACGGTCTCTGTGGGCCAGTAGTTCATTTCCAGATTGATGTTCGTGGTGTAATTGGAATTCCACGGGGGCAGGATGAGGGGATTCCAGATCCCCTGCAGATTGGCCGCCTGACTCCCCGGACGGGAACAGGCGATGGTGAGGTACCGTCCGAAATTATAGACCAGCGCCGCCAATGCGGGGGAGAAGCCCGCTTCCTGCTCCATGGCGGATTTCAGCCGCTCATCGGTGGCAAGGTGCGGGGTGTCCGTTTCCGGAAGGATCAGAATGGAGCGTTGGTACAACGCCTGATAGTCCCGGACATGCCGTTCCCGCAGTACGTCACAGCCTTTTTCAAGTGCCGCGCAAATGATCCTTCCGGTTTCGGCGGCGCAGTCGATCCCGGTCGCTTCCGGCGGAGTCTGATAATCTCTGAAACCGGTTTCGACGGCAAGATAAAGTTCCGCGCTGTCCGCCTGATCGGCGGTGAGCATGTTGTCAAAGAGGGTGACCGTACCCCCCTGCGTCTGCACGGCCAGCCGGATCGCGTAAGAGATCCCGGTGTGTCCTTCCGCATCCCGCATCCGGAAATAACTGCTGCCAGATTCCGCCGGCATATCGGCCTCAAAAAGGAGCGTCCCCTGATCCGGTTTCACCCGGAAGGGCAGGGGGGAGGTCAAATACGCCGTAAAAGAGATCTTCTTTTTTTCCGATGCGGCAAAGCGGACGGCAAGGACCCTGTCCGGATGGGAAACGAACATTTCCCGGCGGTACTCCACCGCCTTTTTCACATATTTCACCGAAGCGCAGGCCGTGCTGAGGTCAAGGTCCCGGGAATACTGCGAGGCGCGGTCCTCGTTTCCAAACAGGATCTTCAGCTCGCCGGCGGGGAGAAAAGAGTTGGTGCGGATCATTTCCAGACCTGACTGAAGAATTTTCTCCGCATCCGCGTATTTCCCGTCCCGGATCAGGCGGACGGTTTTCGGCAGGGTATCTTTGACCTTCCGGTTTATCCGGTTCCCGGGGCGGCCGGACCACAGCGTGTCATGATTCAGCGGGATCCTTTCGCCGTCGGGACTTCCGAAGACCATGGCCCCCAGGGACCCGTTTCCCAGAGGCAGAGCCTCGTTCCAGTCGGCGGCCTCACGGGTGTAGAAAAGGTACTCGCAATCGCGGTTCACTTTCCGTTTTTCCCGTCTTTGTCCCGGTCCGATTCCCGCCGGGCAAATTCCGCAATATCCGCCACGGAGACGTTGCCCTCCACGGAACCGTTGTCCATATCGTTGACCTTCTGTTTTTTCAGGTCACGGAAGAGCCGGACCAGGTCGATGGCGCCGCCGATGCCGAACCAGAAGGTCGAGATGAAGGCAATGATCCCCGGGATCACCAGATTGTAGATCAGGAAATACCTCCCCCACGCCTCCCGGCTCCA
This sequence comes from Lentisphaeria bacterium UBA1776, assembly GCA_002314605.1. Classification (GTDB taxonomy): domain Bacteria; phylum Verrucomicrobiota; class Lentisphaeria; order Victivallales; family Victivallaceae; genus UBA1776. The sequence continues at coordinate 9,107 of DCGO01000078.1, forward strand.
GGGCGAGAAGAGGTTCCAGACGATCACCCCGAGGAACATGATGCCGAAACTGTACACAAAGGAGTGGATGAAGATCCCCCAGGCGATCATCCGGTCCCCCCGGGTGTATTCCGGTGTGATGCCGATGATCTTGCTGAAAGCGGAACTCAAGGTCAGTTTTTCCCGGACCTTGTTGTCCCCGTCAGTATTGTAGATGCCCCGGTGGAGCATCCGGTCCAGATTGAACGGCTTTTTCATGGTCAGCAAAGAGACGGCGATGTAGAGGAACAGTGTGAATATTGTTACCATGAAGGTGAGTTCAATGGCATTCACCGGGCACTTGACCGGGTTCATGGTCCAGACGATGTACGGGTTCAGCGGCCGGGAGACTTTCGACAGGAAATTCCCCATCGGCTCCACCCAGTTGTGACTCTGCAACCAGGGATAAACATAGTCCGGCCAGTTCCGCTGCACGAAGATCGACAGGATGGACAGCACCAGACTGGTCACCATGGTGGTCCATGCCCCGATGGTCGTTCCGAACCGGCTGTACAGCCCGAAGAGTACAATGGGACCGCTGCCCCCCATCCAGATCATGGTGATCAGTGTGGACCACATGAAGACATAGTCCAGCTGGGACATGAGAAAGGCCCCGCAGAGGAAAAACACCCCGATCCCCATGGCCACCAGACGGAAGATCCAGAGATGCTTTTTCGGGTCCAGTTTGGGCATGAAGGGGATGATGCAGTCCTGCGTGATGGTCAGCGTGGCGCTGAAGATCCGCGTGTCATCCGTTGACAGCATGCCCAGCACCATGAAGAGGCAGAACATCCCCACCAGTCCCGCCGGGAAGATCGCGCGCATGGAGACGGCCAGCATCTGCTGGTGATAGAGGGTCTTGAACTGTGCAAAGATCGCGTTGCCGTTTTTGCCGTCTTTCAGCGCGGAGGGACGGGTCTTTTCGATTTCTCGGAATGTCTGATGGGCCGTATTGAGATACACCGTATCCAGATTGGATTTTTCACTGAGGGGCGGAGCCTGACCGACGATGTGCTTCTGTTCCGGCAGGGCGGCGACCTTCTCCTTGAACGCCTGCTGCAGCGCGGGATCCAGGATCAGCTCTTCCGAGATCCGGCTGGAAAGGGTGGTCCGCACATCCTTGGCCTTGCCGGACCAGTCCGCATGGTTCATGAAGGTGAGGATGGCAATGGCGATCAGAATGTAGATCAGGATGTTCATGGTGTTCCTCCAGCTCCCGAGGATCCCCGCCATTTTTTGTTCATGGGGATTTCGGGCGGCTCCGGAGGTTCCGGCACCGATCCAGCTTGCCCGGTGGAGAATTGCATTGAAGATCGTGACGAAGAGAAAGAAGAGATTGAAATCGCTGAGCTGCTCAATATCGTAGGGATTCAGAAAACTTTCCCCGGGAATGCGGTCCTGCATGACCTGCACAATCTCGCTGGACCAGGAAAATTTCCAGAGGATGAAGATGATCAGGACCACCATCATGGGATAGAGCATCATCCCCTGAACGGCGTCGGTGACCACCAGACACAGGGTCCCGCCGAAGCAGATCAGTGTAATGGCAAGAATCATGGATATGGCCGCCACCAGAATGAAGGTGCTGCATTCCACTCCGCAGATCCGGAAGGTCTGCGGCAGTCCGATGTAGTAGATGAAGAAGCGCGCCGCAAGGGCCGGCATGATCATGTTGCAGATGATCTCCGTCATGGACCGCAGGCCCGAGGCAAAGATCCGGAATTTGCGGCTGTAGCGCATTTCGATGAACTGCCCGAAGGACAGCGCCTTGGTCTCCCGGAAGCGGTAAACGCAATACCCGTACAGACTCATCACAATGGTCAGCGGCAGCAGGATCCCCTCCCAGAACGCCAGTGCGAAGCCGGTCTTGTAGTGCATTTCGATATAGGTGATGATCCCGATGATGGAGAGGGCGTTGGCCACATCTCCCACACAGATCACATATCTGCCGCAGAGCCTCCCCGCCTGCACGAAATCCGCCACGCTCCGGACGTAACTGCGGATATAATACCCGACTCCCATGACAACGCATAACGGGATCAACACGATCAGCCAGTCAAATAAACTCATAGTCATCTCCAGTTGAATGATGCCCGAATCATGCGCCGGACAGGGTGTAACAAAAAAGCTGCTGTGCGTTTTGACAAAGGACGCAGAACTTCCTTAAAATAGCATCACCCGCCGTTTTTTCAAGCTGCCGCCGGAATTTTTACCCTCATCAGGAACACTCCAGATCGGTTTCCGGCGGGGTGCAGCCCTGGGCATGCAGGTACGGCAAAGTGCAGCGGACAAAAACATTTTTCCGGATCCGGATCCCGTGGTGAAGGGGGAAAAGGTCATGATTGTTGGGGCAGATGTTGATGGCCGGGACGGAGCAGTTTTCGAAACGGTTTTCTTCGATCAGAAGGTCCCGTACCCCGCCGGACTCAAACCAGTTTTCCGCATCAGCGGCAATGTGGATGGCCGGCCGGGGCGGTCCCTGAAGAAACGTGTTTTTCCGCACGATCCCCGGCGCCGAAGTGGTGATGAGGAGTCCCCGGGTGGGATAGCCGCGAAAAAAATTGTTTTCGACCAGCGCTTCCGGACAGGCGGAGAGGTTTTCGACGACATACTGCTTTTTTGTGAGGTCCGCCGTGAATGCCGTGTCCAGTTCCAGTTCGACATGCCGGGCATCCGCGAGGACCGCCCGCCGGACCCGGGCAAACGCCAGCCGTTCCATGGTTCCGGCATCCGCAAGCGCGATTTCATCCCCGGTTTCAAAGGGGAGAAATCCCCAGGTTTCCGGGTGACGGAACTGAAGGTTTACGCAAGTCCCCCGGAGCGCCGCAACTCCGAGATAGGTCCCGTGGATGTTGACCGGGTCATCCTGGGACCCGCAGAAATAACTGTCCGAGATCCGGACTTTCCCCCGGCAGCTGGAGATCTGGATGCAGTCGGCAAAGGCCGCGCAGACCCTTCCTCGGCCCGGTTCCGGTGCGTGGAAATGGTGATGGATCGCCAAATTTCTGCACAGCTGGGCCACGATCCCCAGTCCCGGGGTAAAAAAGAGTTTCAGGTGATCCAGCTCGATATTTTCGCAATGATGCAGAAAGATGCCGTTTTCGTTGCGCACCGGGTTGCGGAACTGCCAGACAGTGCCGGATTCGATATTCTGCTTTTGAGCATAGCAGAAGCGCAGTCGGCCGGGGCCCGTTTCCGAACAGGATTCCGCTTCCGTACAGGGGTGAAAGGGCGACCGGAGGTTGGTGCGTCCGTCGGCGGAGGCGCACTGCACGATCCACTTTTCCGCCGGTTCCGGGACCCCGTCGGGATCAAGAAAATAGAGTTTCCCGTCCCGGACTTCGGCCCGGCTGTCCGGATGGACTTCAAATTCCGCTTCACACTCCCGGCAGGCGGTACAGCGCATCTCCGCCACCCGGGGGTGGAGATAATCCACCGAGAAATCCCGCAGGACGATATCGCGGCAGTGCAGCAATATGAAGGCGCTCATGTCGCCGTCAAAAAACAGCCGGGCACCGTTCCCCTCGATGGCGAGACTGGAGAGCCCGTCCAGCAGGAGACCCGCATGCTTGCAGGGTTCTTCCCCGTCATAGACCACGGTATTGCTCACCGGCCGGCTGCAGAGTTCCGCCTCGTCTTTCCGGAAGAGATACCGTCCCGGCTGCAGCCGGATCACGGCGGGCCCGCCGGAGGCTTTCAGCTGCCGGAAAAGTTCCCGGAAGGCAAATCCGGCATGGTCACCGGGGGGAAGGGTGAAGATATTCATGGAAGAAACAGTCCGGCTCATTTCCCCAGCGCCGAAGCGTTCAGCGCGTCTGCGGCAGAGGCCGGGCCGGGAGCCCAGTCAACGGACTGACCCTTGCGCTGTCTTGCGAGCCACTCCATGGCGGGGACTTCATACAGATCATGCTTGCCTTCAAAGATGGTCAGCCGGACTTTGTTCGAAACCCGGCGGAAGAGGACCTTGTGGATTCCGAATGCCGGGTCCGCTTCTTCCGTCTGCAGGTGTTCCGGGATCGCCTCGTCGGCAACGATATACTGAGCATCATTCCAGGAGATCCGGTCCTCCGGTTTGGCCAGAACATTGAAGGCGTCAATGGACTGGCTTACCGGCACGGAGCCTTTGCCGGGATGGCCGTCGTGGATCCCGCAGTTGATGGCGACGGGCAGGTCCGCGGCGTTCAGAAGCCAGCTGACGGGGGACCGCAGCATCGCCTGTTTGCGGGCGGCTTCATCCGTCTCCGGGTTTCCGCCGCAGGCGCTTTCCACATGCTTGGCATAGCCAAGATCCATCCCGGTGCACTGTTCGTGCCACAACCGGATGTCGGAAATGGGGCACCATGAAGAGACCGCCGTCCACAGGTCCGGCCGTCTCCCGGCCAGGAGCAGGGAACAGTGTCCGCCGCCGGACCCGCCGCAGAGATAGATGCGCGCAGGATCCACCCCGGCATTCTGACGGACGAAGCGGACCGCATCTTCCAGGTCGGAGACCACGAAGTCGGACCCGCAGGCGTCGGACCACCAGTTGGGCCCCCGGAATTCCGGGAAAATATAATTCCAGTTGTTCTGTTCGCAGTATGCCGCGAATTTCGGATAATGCTGGGTATGAGTGGCGCTCCAGGTATGCAGTGCGACCAGAAGCGGGCGGGGCTCCGGACCTTCCGCCTTGCGGAACATGGCCGGCTGGCGGGAATTGTCGATCTTGCACGGGTAGAGAATTTCCTGAATCACTTTGTCACCTCATGGTTTGGCTGTATGTTTGATCGAGAAGGAGCACAGCAGCCCCTTGAAGAACCGGGGGTTTCCGTCCGGCGCTTTGGAGCCGTCTCCGGCAAAAATCACACCATTGGTATAGCGAGTTATGCCGGAGAAGGGAAGCACATCTTCCGGACCGTTGTCAATGGCAAGATACACTGCACGGCCGTCGTAGCGGAAACGGATATGGTTCCACCGTCCCGGTACGGGGCCCAGTTTGGAGACCCGGGTGTCCAGCGGGGATAGGGGAGAGGTCTTGTCGTGGGGGCGCCGGTTCTGGAAATCCACCGCGAATTTGCCTTTTTCCGTCCGCAGACGGAAGCCGGTGAGGGCGGTCCCGCTGTACATCCCGAAATAGATTTGATCCCGTCCGACTTCCTCCGGGAAGACGTCAAACTCCGCCGTAAAGCCGTTTTTGTGGGGGAAGGTTCCCGGCGGGAAGTTCAGGAACGCATTGGGTTTCCCGGTGAAGCGAAGGGCGTATTTGCCATCGGAAAGTTTCTCCCACGCCGGGGCGGCGGTGTTGTTCCGCCCGTCGCCATTCATGTCCCGGTTGATGATCCGGGGGGCGGAGCCGTAGGAGTGGCTCTGGCCCTGAAAGCCGGTGGAGATGGTGTTGCTGGCGCCAAGCGAGGCATAGAATTCCCGGCCAGCATCCGTGGTCAGCGTGTCGCCGGAGCGCTCGGGATCAAAGCAATAGACGATCCGGGGGACCCGGTTCGCTTCGACATTGAGCGTGTGAAACCCCTTGTCCCGGTCGTATGCCTGGATTTCCTGCATTTTCCCCGTATCGCCGGTGACGGCATAAGGCTTGCTCCACCAGACCCGTCCGTCCCGGGAGATGGCGCGGAAGGCGAGGATCCCCTCCGGAATATCGGAGTGAATGGCGCTCTTGAATCTGACATGTTCGGTCATGAGGGGCATGGGCTGACGTTCCGGCCGGTACAGCGTCTCCAGACCGAACTGGAGGCCGTCGGCAAGGACCTTGGTTCGGATCCCGTACTTCCACAGCGCTTTCAGGGGGACGCTCCAGGTGAAGGTCTTCCCCTGATACGGCCCGCTCAGGCGCTTTCCGGAAACCGTGAAGACCGCCTTCTCCGCTTCCTTTTTTTCCACGGAAAAAACGTAGGTGCTGTGGCCCAGGCCCGCATGGGCCTTCGGGTCGGTGATGGCGGCGTCCCAGGGGATCTGCCGGAAAAGCGCCCCGTAGTTGATGAGGTAATTCCGCCGGGGTTCCTTGGCCGGGGCGAAAAAGACCCCGGAGTCCGTTCCCTTCAGTTCAAATTTCTGATCGATCCAGATGCTTGCGGGACCGCCCTTGTCGCTGTTGAGATACTGCCACGAAAAGCGGTAGTGGCGCCGCTCTTCCTGGGCGGACTGGAGATATTCGTCCTTCGGGTCGTACGAGAAAATGTCGTAGCTGTTTTCCACCACGTCCAGCGCCTGCAGTTTGTGCCCGGGGAAGTTCAGGTCTGCGGCAATGTCATACTTGGAGACCATCCCGTCATTGACAATGGTTTTGATGGAAACATCCGGCTTTTCCGGGAACATCAGATTCCTGATCGGCGTACAGAGATAGAGATGGTCGTTTTTCGTCGTGGCCCGGATGGCGGTGAAGGGCATCCCCTCGCCGATGACCCGGGTTTTCCCCTTGTAGCGGATGGTCAGCCGGGGGACGGCACAGCGCTGCCGGGCCATTACATCCGCCGGGATACAGAGGTTGTGCTCCTGCAGTTTTGCGGAATTGAACTTCAAATTGCCGGCTTTCCAGAATACCCTGCCGTTGTGACCGGTCATTTCCAGATCCACGGTGTAGTCCTCCTTTTCGGGACTGTCCGGCACGTTCAGGAGTTCCACCTCAAAGGGGGATCCGGGGACGTACTGCCGCAGCTGGGAAACGATCAGATTGGGGAGAGTGAGATCGTCTCCGGCACGGGGCTTCAGCGGGATCTTCTTCATGGTGTCCGTGTAATACCTGATGATGCGCTGATAGGCCATGGGGCGGCAGATCATCGGCTGGATGCTGGTGTCCTCATTGGTTTCGTCCCACTCGAACTGCAGAATGATGTCAATGGGATACTTCAAGGCCTGTTCGTATGCCTTCCGGAAGGTCTTGGTACCGTCATGACAGAGGGTCTGATTGCCGAGGAAGGCATCATAGCCGGTCATGATGTTGAATCCGAAGAGCTTTTTCCCGCAGAATTTCTCCTGCGCCACGGCGGCGGAGAAGAGGGGGAGGATCACTTTGTCATAGTATTCCGCGTTGTACCGGATGTCCCTGTAGGTCAAGCGGTTGGCAAATTTGACACCGCCGGAGACTTCCAGATATTCGGTGATTTTGTCGTACCATTTCAGGATCACCGATGCGGGGACGCGGCCGTTGTTCTCCATGTAATAGTGGTACGGGTCCGTGCAGACACGCAAAGACCCCACTGTATGGATGTAACAGCAGTCCGAGCCGGAAAGTTTCCTGATTTCCGCAATGTAATCCGCGATCTCCCGGGGCGTTTTGGTGTCGCATCCGTAGGTTGCATAAACCGGTTTTCCCTGCCAGCGGAGGACCGCCGGATGCTTTGCCAGAAAATCCAGATGCTGATTTTTCAGCGGCCCGTAGGCCCCTTCCGGGCAGAGGGTGGGCATGCAGAAAAGGGGATAATCTTTGGTGGAATATCTGCCGATCATATTGACGGTGTCCCGGGTGATGTCCAGATTGACGAACATCCCGAAGCCGTCCAGTCCGGTCTCCCGCAGAAGTTCCAGATTCTTTGCCACGCCGGGCATCTTGTACTGGGAGGGGCCGATCTCGTAATACTCCCGGGACTTGAAAAGCGGCTGGTCCAGCCAGTTCTTTTCCGTCAGGAACATCTTGCTGGTGCACCACAGGACCGGTTCCGTGAAGAAATACCGTTTGCCGTACAGGAGAGGTTTCTTCATCCCGGCTTTTTTCATCTCCGAAAGCAGTTTGTCCCCCAGTTCAAAATCCCGGGGGGAAAGTTCTCTGGTCCCGGCCAGTTCCGCCCGGATCTCCGCGAGGGCTTCCGCCGGTTTCCGCTGCAGCTGCCGGCAGTCGCCGAGGCCGATCTGCGCACTCATCCGGTTGGTGGCGGGGATGGATTCGTCCTTCAGGATTTTCGCTAGCGTCTCTTCGGCGTTTTTCCAGTCTTTTTTCGCCATATACGAGTCCGCCATACCCCGGAAGGCCTGACAGCGCTGTCCGGGGTTGGCGGCAGCTTCGGCCGCCTGCTGATAGCCGGTCAGCGCCGCGTCAAACTGTTTTTGTCTGAAAGCCTGGCGTCCGGCGTTGAAAGATGCCTGAAAATCCGCGCTTGCGGTCAAGGCCGCTGCCGTCAGCAATGCGGCGACACTCATGATTCTGCTGTTCATAATCGTACTCCTATGGTTTGGATGGGGTTAGTCTGCATTGTAATACCAGCGCCGGGGATGACTCTCCCGGCTGCCGATCTGATCGTAAGGATTTCCCAGTGACGCCTTGTAATTCAGAACGTGTCCGTCCAGATGCACAATGTTGACGGCCTGGCTGTGGCGCGGATGAGGCATGTTGCTGTTCTGGATGAAGGTGGCGCGAACCGTGTAGCTCGCCTTCTGCGTTCCCTGATTGTAGCCGTCCATCAGGAGGAAAAGCTGCGCCGGGTATTTCGAGTGCTTGGTGTTGGCAAAGGCGCGGTCGTCCGTTTCGGTCTGTCCGGCGCCCGCCCGTCCGACGCACCGGGTATGGGCCGGGTAGCCGTAGGGACTGAAGGAATTGATGATCCCGCCTTTCTGGGTTTCGTAGCAGAGCCGGGATTCACTGTACGAGGGACAGAAAAAACTTTTTGGCATGACGTACTTCAGCTGAAGAAGCACCGTCCCCCAAGTCACCTGCAGTGTCGGGTTCGCCGCCAGAAAGTTGTACCCGTAATTCGGGAGATATTCGTTGTAATCTCCCCGGTAGCTTGTGAAAGCAAGTCCGAACTGCTTCAGATTGCTCTGACAGGATGCGGAGCGCCCTTTTTCCCGGGCGTTGTTCAGCGCCGGCAGCAGCATGGCTGCCAGAATGGCAATGATGGCGATCACGACCAGAAGCTCAATCAGAGTGAACTTCGGTTTCCGTTTCAAACCGGAGATGAGGCGGCCGGAGGATACATCATGATCTTTCTGCATTTTTGAAATCCTTTCGACTTTGTTCATTTTTCAGCTTTTTTTCCTGAAAACTTCTGAAGTTCATTCCATGCCAGCTTGGGACGGCGGTACTCGTCCACGATCCCTTTGTTGTTGAAACCCCTTGCCCGGGCGAAGATCCCCGGCCCCGAAACGTAGGAACGGGTATCCGCATACTGCCAGATGCTCACCCCCGCACAATCCTTTTCCGCAACATATTCGAAAACTTTCTTCAGCAGTTCCGCCTGATAATCCTCCGTCCAGTAGGTTTTCAGGGGATCCCGGAACCCCAGCAGCGCTTCCGCCCCGATCTCCGAGATCAGGAAGGGCTTGTCCTGCGGCAGGGCGGCGGACAACGCATCCAGCCTCGGGAACACCTGATCCACCGTGCTGACGGCATCCGGCCGGGAGTCGTACCAGCCCGGGTACGGATTCATGGAAACCACATCCACCAGATCCGTGCAGACGTCCCGCTCGTACTTGTTGGAGGCAAAGGTGATCAGTATATGCTCATCCAGAGCGCGGATCCGGTCGTACAGAGCCTTGATGACCGGACGGACTTCCGGCAGCTGGCTTTCTGTCTCGTTCAAAAATCCCCGCATCACAATACAAGGGTGATTGAAGCTGTGACAGGTCATCTGCGTCACCTGTTCCAGCTGGGAGTCCGCAAATTCCTCTTTGGCCAGATCGGCGGCCTTGAGCCCCCAGCCCAGAGCCTCCTCCCAGACCAGCATCCCCATGCGGTCGCAGAGCTCCAGCAGGGTTTTCCGCTGGGGATAGTGGCTCCCCCGGATGAAGTTAAACCCGGCGTTTTTCAGCATGGATACGTCCGTCTGGATGATCTGCGGCGGGACTGCTGCGCCGGTGGTGGGGTGGCTCTCATGACGGTTCACCCCGTAGAGTTTGACGGCCTTCCCGTTCAGCAGCAGTTTGCGGCCGGATGCCGAGAATTCCCGGAGCCCGAAATTTTCCCGGATCTCATCTTCTCCCGCTGTCAGCGTGAGGGTGTGCAAACAGGGTGCGTCCACGCTCCAGAGCCGGAAGTCCGGGAGAAGCAAGGTACAGTCAAGGACTCCGTCCATGAATTTCGTATCCAGCTGAAACCCGGTGTCGAATGTCAGTTGCGCGGGGACGGTCCCGGCTTTTGAGTATTCCGCCCGGACGCGGATCTTCCCCGTCCGGTAGTCTTCGGTGGAGATCCGCATCCGGGAGAGGTAATGCCGGGGGAGGGCGGTCAGGGTCACGTCCCCGTAGATCCCTCCGTCGGCAAAGAAATCGAAGCCGGGGTGGAACTGTTCATTATAACGGTTGTCAAGCATGATCGTCAGGGTGTGGTTCCCGTCACTTCCGGCATCAAACACGATGGATTCGGGCATGTAGGCGTATTTGATGACCCCGATCCGGGTCCCGTCCCAGAAGATCTCTCCGGCAATTCCCGCTCCGTCGATCTCAAGGAGATTCATGCCGGAAGCCCGGACTTTTTTCGCATAGACGGCGTATCCGCGCCTGCCGCAATAAGGCTCGATCAGGTCGAAGCACCCCGGGACCACCATGGTCCGGTCCGGTTTGAACGGCATTTCCGGACGGCGGTCCCCCGTGAAGGCGAAATCCCAAATCCCGTTCAATGTCTGAATGTAACGCATTTTTCTGGTAATTCTTATCGTTTTTTTTGTTTTTTTCACTTGCCACAAGTATATTATAACGCAGAGTGGATCGAAAGACAAGAGTAAAAATGTAACATGTACAGGTGATTTTGTCACATGAAAACCGACCGGTCGCAGTTTTTCTTCTGGGGCGTTGAAACGGGCCGCCGGCTGTATGTCCGAAGCTGCGGGGATTTCATACTGGTCCCCCCGGACCGCGAGATGATCCGGAGGGTGGATTTCGGGGAAATTTTCTGGCCGATCGCCGGACACTGCCGGTTTCTGGCGGGGGGAAGAGAGGCGATCCTCCGACCGGGGTATGTCTGGTATTATCCCCCGGGAGCCCTCCATGAATACCAGCCGCTGGACGCTTTTCACTACTGTTTTCTGACGGTGGCCGGGGAGCATGCCGCAAACATGTTCGAGCTTCTGGACATCCGGCCCGGCCTGAACCGGGCGGGGACGTGTCCCCATCCCCTCTTCACCTCGCTGTGCAATGAGTTGACCGAACACACCGTCCGGCACAGGGTCAACGCTGCGGCCACCGCGTTCCGGATTCTTGCCGAGGTCGCGGTCCGGCCCCGGAAAAACAATGATTTTCAGAATTCCATGCTGGAAGCCAGAAACCGAATCGACACGGATTTCGGCGACCCGGATCTGAGCGTGAATACGCTGGCGGAGGATTATCACATGCACCGGGGGAGTTTCAGCCGGGCCTTTCACAAGGCCTTTGACATGACCGTCAGCGACTACATGGTCATGGTCCGGCTGAAGAATGCCATTGATATGCTCAGTACCACGGATCTCCCTGTGAAAACCGTTTCCGTTGAGTGCGGTTTCCGCTCCGCCAATTACTTTGCCAAAGTGTTTCTTGCCAAGGTAGGGATGACGCCGAAGGATTACCGGCTCAGGAAATACTCCCGGAAAAACCTTCCGGTGTCCTTTCCGGATTCACTCGCGAATCAGCAGAAAAGCGGCCCCGGCAGGCGTTTTTGACGGCCCGATTTCCAGTTTGCCCCCCCGGATGTTCCACGGAAGTCCGCCGGAAAAGGCTTTGCGGAGTTTCATCCCCGGCACGAGGTCCGGCAGCAGGGGCTTTTCAAGTCTGGAAAAGGTGTGGAACACGGCCAGCTGCATGTCGGGGGTGTTTTTGTAAAACACCTGCCAGCCGGAGGGGACCATGCAGCTGTCGCCGATGATATGTCCCAGACGGTATTCTCCGGACTGCAGGGCGGGACGGGCTTCCCTGTAAAACTCCAGAAATTCCCGGAATACAGTCTGCTCCCTGCCGGTCCATCCGGCGGGATCCCCGGCGAAAACCGGTCTCCCCACGAGGGATGCGGCAAGTCTCCCGACAAGATCGCCGCCGCCGGCTAAATCAGTCCGGATCCCGGATTTGAAGCTGGGGGTCAGCATCTGGCGGTCCAGCGCCGCCATGGTCATGGCGTTTTCAGGGAGAATCGCCATCCCGGTCATCATATCCGCCAGGGTCAGCCACCTGGGCGAAAAGCGTCCGGTCTCCCGGGTGCAGAATTCCATGAAGAGTCCCGGCAGGTTCCGGCGGAGTTCCGCATAAAGGGCGAAAAGGCTGTCCGTGTATTCCCGCAGGCTTTCCGGCGGCGATCCGGCGCCGTCGCAGCCGCAGCAGAAGGCGGCGGGTGAGAGGAGTTTCACGTATCCGATATGCTTCTCCTTGAGTTCGCCGCAGAGTTTTTCCAGCAGCGTTTTCCGGCATCCGGGATCCCGGTAATCGATGAAGACCCGGTTCCCGGTCCGGAGCGGCGCCCCGTCCAGCGTAAGGATCCCTTCGGGGGGCTCTGCTGCCTGAGCGGTCTCCATATCCAGCGTCACGCCGGGGATCAGTCCGGCGGCGGCGATCTCACAAAGTCCTTTTGCATCCGATCCCTCTTCAAGAACATAGTACCGGATGCCGGATGCTTTCAGAAATGACAGTGTTTTCTCCGAGAAGGGGCCGTTGTAAATGCCGGAGAGCTCCGGCGGATCTGCGGGAAACTGGCTCTTCTGCAACCGGTTGAAGAGGTCGAGGATGTCGCCTTTGACACAGGCCAGCACCGCCGCCGGGGTCCGGAAAAGCCCTCCTGCCGGGACGGCAAGTCCGTGACCGCAGAATCCCCTGTCCGGCAATCCTCCGGAGAGGCTCATGGCGCATCCGGAAGAGGCGAATTCCAGCATCCACGGTCCGCTGTTTTCCAGCTGGACACCCCACAGCACCCCGTTGGCGCGGTCCTCGATCCCCGCAAAGGGGTAGTATTCTTCCACCGGCATGGAGCCGCCGGTCCCGAACCGCAGACAATTGGGCCGTTCCATCCCGGCCCGCTCCATGGAGAGTTCCTCGTGGTGCCAGCGCTCCGTGACCCGTTCCAGAAAACACTTTCCGTTTTCAAAGGGGGAGATCATCCCCAGAGAAAAGGAGGAAAGCTGATCCAGTTTGAGTTCATGGGAGGTCTGATTTTCCGCTTCAAGCCGGATGCGCACCCAGCCGTCATGGAGTTCCGCGATGTGATAAAGGAGGAGTCCGTCACCGTATTGGAAGCAGGTCGTGATTTTCCCATCCGATGCTTTCTGCGACCGGAAGTTGAGTTCATCCAGACACGGGAAGTTCCGCATGGAACCGGAGGTCCCGCCGAAAGGCGTCCCGGCAGGTTTGAACCGGACCATGCTTTCCGGATGTCTGCCCTCCGTCCGCACCCGGTCCCGCATGGCCGCAGGGATCATGGCCAGATCAAAAACATCCCCCTCGCGGAGATACAGGACCTGCAGATCCCCGCAGTCAAATGAACTGAAGATTTCCATATCGGTTTACTTTTTGACGTCTCCGAAGAGAATTTTTTCCATATCGAAGGAGGAGGCTTCCAGCGCTCCGTCGCCCCACTCCGGCGTGGCTTCTTTGGCCGGACGGCTGAACCAGAGGGATTCGTCCAGACGGTCCATTTCCACATTTTCCGGGCAGATGACCATGGCTTCGCTGGTTTCCAGTTTGCCGGCGTGGTCCCCGCCGTATTTTTTGCGGGTCTCCGGTCCCCGGATGGGGTGGACACCGATCCACTTGAAGGGATCGTTGTTTCCGGAGTAGTAGGAGGCGAATTTCTCGGTCCCCCACCAGCCTTCGCCGGTCTCTTTTTCCAGCCACTCGAAGATCACATGGCGGGCGGCGAACCGGAAGGCCAGATCCGTCGGCATCCCCTGATCGAACCCTTCGGTCTGATGGGACACAAAGGCGTGGATGTTGCGGAATCCCACCCGCAGGAGCCCCCGGAAGATCTCTTCCGCCACGGGGATGATCTTTTCGGAATCCACCTGGATCGTGCCGTTGCGTTCCGGTTTGGCCACCGCCAGAGAGGCGGCACCGTAGTAGAAGGGGGGCAGCACCACCAGTTCCGGTCGGCGCTTCTCGATCCGGTTGAGGGCGTCGATGCAGGTGAAGCAGTCCACGCCGAATGGCAGGTGTTCCGCGTGATATTCGATGACCCCCAGCGGCAGGGCCACCGGGTAATTCTTGTCCAGCGCCTCACGGAGCTGGTAGGGGAGCATGTTGAGATATTGCATGGCTGATATTCCTTAAAATCTGCATCCGGTGGTTTCCGCCGCCCAGAGGGCGGTTTCGATGACGGCTTCCTCCGGGGTGCAGGAGGGTTTGTATTCCAGATCCCGGGCGGCCTTGTCTATGGCAAAACACATGTGTTCCGCCAGAAATTTCAGGCCGATCTCGTTGATGGAGCTTCCGTATTTCGCCAGCATGGCATCCACGGTCATGTAGTTGATGACCGGCTTTCGGTTGAAGACGGAGGCGGTCAAGGCGAGGTAATCATTCAGACTGAAGGCGTGGCTGAGGCAGATATTGTAGATCTGTCCGACGGCGGCGTCTGGATGGACCAGCGCCAGGTAGAAGGAATTGGCCAGATCCCTCACATGGATGGGCTGCAGCAAGGCTCTCCCGTCATTGGGAAGGTCCAGCGTTTTTTCCGCAATGACATCGGCAATGAAATCCGTGCGGCGGCCCCCCACGTTGTCCATAGGGAGCATGCCCGGACCGGTGATGTAGCAGGGCCGGATCACCGTGGCCGGAAAACCCTGTTCCCGGCAAAGCTGCATGACCTGATTGTCCACGATCCGTTTCTGATCCCAGCCGGTCCCCCGGGCGAAGCCCTTGTAGAAGGCCGTTTCATTGCAGGGGATGAAGGGCAGCGGCGTATATCCCCCGGTGGAACTGCAGTGGAGATAGTGCTGCATACGGGTGGCGTACTTGTGGACGAGTTCAATGGATCTCTCCGAGGGGACCGTGTCGATGACATGGGTGTAGGGCGTCTCGAAAATTTGCCGCATGGACCCTTCGTCTTCCTTGTCCGCCGTAATGACTTTCAGATCGGCGATCTCCTTCTCGAAGGTTTTTTTCTTTCCCCGGGTCACGATGGTGAGGTCATAGTTTTTTGCCGCAAGGTTGAGGGCAATGTTGTGGCCGAGCCAGCCGGAGCCTCCGAACAACAGAATTTTCATAAACAGGGTTCCTTTCTTTTATTTCTGATACAGTTTTTTGAATGCCGTATCCCGTTTCTGATACAGGGGCGTCAATTTTGCGTCCGGGTCTTTCAGGGTCGCGATGATCACGGGAAGCATTTTGTTCCAGTATTTGAAATCGTTCCCTTTCAGTTGAGCGACCCAGTTTTTATAGAATCTGATCTGCTCTTCCACGGTCTTGCAGGAGTCAGGGATGCGGGAGCAGTAGGCTTCGATCCCCTGAATCTGCCGCTGAATATCCCAGCACTGCATGGCCTTTTTCTCTTTCGCACCGGGGGTGTACGCTTTGCCGATGACGGCCCGGGCGATTATGAGATGCTCTTTCTTTGACGGATGGACCCGGTCCGTTTTCCCCCGTGGAAATTCCGCGTCACATTCCAGCAGGTTCTTCAGCACCGGCGTGTAAATGTCGATGAACTCCGCGCCTTTCGCCCCGGCCAGACGCTTTTCGATCACCAGCAGATTTCTGACGCCGGAAGTGTTCATGTTCGGTCTTACTTTCGCCTTGATCTCAGGGTTGGCCGACTCGTTATAGGGCGGGGTGGCGAGGATCACGACTTTTACCTTCGCCTTGTTGAAAATGTCCACAAGTTCCCCCAGCTCTTTTTCGAACCGCTTGAACACAGGATATTTCCGGTATGCGGCATCAAAGGGGAGGTCCTTTTCCGCAAAGCGTGTGGTGAACTGGAGATCGTTGGTGCCGATCATGATCAGCACCAGATCCGGTTTTTCCTGTTTCAGCATCCGGTCCGCACGCTTCAGGAGTTTCGGGACGGTGTCACCGCTGATCCCTTTGTTGACCACCTCACGGGGGTGGGACGGATCGCTTTCCGCAAGGTACTCCTGAAGATACATGTGGTAGTATCCCCCGTGGGTAATGCTGTCCCCGAAGCAGACGATCTTTTTATACGGCGAAAAATCGTAGGCGAAAAGGGACAGCGCAACGAAGAATGTCGAAAGAAAAATGTATTTCTTCATATTTCACCTCACCTGGATGTTTTTGGTTTCACCGGCGGCAAAACGCACCTGCCCGGCGGCTTTGCCGTTGATGGTCAAGACGGTCGTGTGGCTCCGGCCAAGCTCATTTTGAACGGTGATCTCCCCCTTGTCCCAATCGGTGTTGAGAACCCTGACACAGTCCAGTCCGAAGGCCTGTCTGCGTTCCGTATTGACGGCGATCCCGCCGAATTCCCGGAAGATCTTGCCGATATAGAGATAGAGGTCGATGAAGAGCGAATAACTGTTCTCCGGGTAGGAGTGTTTGTAAAGGCCCGACTCGTCGTCCATCTGAGGGTTGTTTTCGTAAATGCTGTACAGGATCTGATCTTTGTGGGGATTGCCCTCCAGACTTTTCTCATCCCGGTGCAGCATGACCTGCCGGAAGGTGGCGATGCCCCGCTCCATGTAGATCGCCTTGCCGGTGGCTTTGTAGAGACGCATCAGGAGATACGCCACCCACGCCACCGACTGGTTCCCCGTGGCGGTGCACTGGGTCCGGGAGTAATCCGGCCAGGTGTAGTAGCTTGTGGCGATCATGCCCCGGGACTTCCAGTTGATGGTGTCGTAGAAACTCCCAGGAACGTTGGGGATGTTATACCCCATCTGCATGATATTGCCGTACAGCTGGACCTTTTCGGCGGCATCCAGCCATTTGGGATCCTTCTCCTGATCAAAGAGGTCGAGGAACGCCCAGAGCATGGTCCGGTACCCGTCCACGTCCCAGAAATCCGGGTAATCCGTTTCGCACCCGCCCATGGAGAACATGCCCAGCTCCTCCATATCGAGGAGACAGCGTTCCGCCGTTTTGAGATAGGCCGTGCGGAGCCGCCCGTCCCCGGTGGCCTGATACATCTTGATGATGGCGGGGATCCAGGTCTGGGTCTCGGAATACTGGCTGATCCAGCCGGCCTTTTCCTTGGGGGTCAGATCGGCGTAATACAGCCGCCGGAAGTGGCCGTCGGGCTGCTGGAGTTTCAGCACATCGTCCACAATGGTGAAGGGATACCGGGTCTGGAAGAGGGTCTCGTCCTGCAGATAGAGGGTCATGGCATCGTAGATCATCTCCGGCAGCGCCAGAGAATCCAGCGCCTCCGCCTCAAAGGGGGCCCCCCAGCCGGTTTTTTCGCAGAAGGGCATGATGTTTCGCATGAAATCCCCGGTATGGAAGGGGAAGGTAAGCTTTGAATTGCCCGCATAATGGTTGTAGATATAGAAATTGATCAGTTTGACCGTGCGCTCCCGGTATTCCGCATTGCCGGTCTCTTTCCAGCGGCGGAAGAATTCGTTGGCCTTGAGGAGATCGTATTCCAGCCACGAGCAGCCGAACTGGTCCGGGGGACGGTAGCCGTTTTTGAACTGACCGAAGAACTCGGAAAAGTAGTGGGCCGCATAGTGATCCGCTTCTTCCACTCCTTTGAGTTCAGAGCGGGGCCAGATGGAGACGAATTTTTCCACAAAGTCGGCCATATCGGTCTGGGGCGTGTGGACGGGGGATTTATCGATGTTCCAAAGCACGTTGGAGAGGACTCCTGCATGCTCCTCCCCCGCCTTGCCGAAGAACCAGAAATAACGCAGGTCCAGGGGCCCGTCCACGGGCGTGCGCAGCTGGAAGACGTGGGCCAGCTCCGTATCGTCCCGCTCGGTCGAGGAAATGCGGTCGATATCCGTTTCCAGATATGCTTCGCCGAAGTAGAGGTGTCCGGAACAGGTGTAGAAAATGCGGTTGTTGCCGCCCCGGCAAAGGTAGTCGCTCCACTCTTTTTTGAAGGGGTATTCCCCCTGATTCATCTTGCGGGAGATCCACTTGTAGGATACATAGGTGAAATCCGCCACCGGCCCCTCGTTGAAGTAAGCCGAACGGAATACGCCGCTGCCCGCATGGTTGTAATGGACATCGCGGACAAAATAGAGTTCCCCCTCGGCCGGGTCTTCTGCGACTGTGATGCGTTCGCTTCCGGTTCCGGTTTCGATTTGGATCTGATCTTTGTCACAGCTTACCCGGGTGACTTGCCCCAGATCGGACTCCGCTTTTTTGCGCCAGAGATCGCGCTCGAAAATGTAGGCCCGCAGGAGATTGCCGCAGACGATCACGGCCTTGTCTTCCCGGATCAGTTCCGCCTCGTGTTCCGGCAGTTCCGGCAGTTTATAATACCGCGCCCGGTTGGTGTAGTCCACGATCTTCTGCTGCCGTGCGAAAATTTCTTCGTACATCTTATTTGACTCCTGCTTTTTTGCGGGGGAGGGTGGAGCAGGCGTATTCGGCGTCCGCTTCGCTCATTCCGCAGAATTGGATAAGGTTGCTGTAAAGGCGGTCCATGGTGGCAAGGCTGCCGGTAAGTTTGTCGGTACCGGCAATGTAGAGTGCCCCGTTGCGGACATCGAATTCCGCCGAGGTCCCCACCGGGTCTGGAAAGACCAGCCGTTTGCCGGGGATCCCTGTTGCGGCACAGCCGTCCGTAATGGCGATGAAACGCTCTTTTCCCTTGGCCCGCCAGACGGTTTTGACCAGCCGGGGATCCACATGGACTCCGTCGCAGATCATTTCTACCGTCAGGCGGTCATCCGCCAGAATTTCCAGAAAAGGCCCTTCCGTAAAATAGCGGCCGTCCATGTTCTGCAGGGGACCCTCGCCGTTGTTGCAGAAGTGGGTGATCGAAGTCACCCCGGCGGATACGGCATCCCGCAATCTTTCCGGCGGACAGTAAAAGTGCCCGGCGGAAACCTGAAATCCTTCGGAAGCAAAGTATTCGATGACCGGCAAGGCTCCGGGGAGTTCCGGGGCGACGGTCACGTTTTTCACGATCCCCCGTCCGGCATCCGCCATACGCTTTGCCGCCTCAAGCGTGGGCTTGGCAAGGAGCGACTCGGTCATGCCTCCCGCCAGATGGACGAAGGGTCCCTCCAGATAGACGCCCGCAAGTTTCGCTCCGGGGAGGGGCGTCCCGGCCATCAGTTCCCGGCAGAACTCCAGACATTCCACCAGATTGTCCACCGGCGCTGCCGAAAAAGTCGCCAGAAATGCATCCGTCTTTCCCGCTTTCAGCAGAAACAGGGAAATTTCCTCATACGCTTTGCGGTTCAGTTCGATGGTCTTGTGACCGGCACAGCCGTGGAAATGATATTCAAAAAAAGTTTTCATTATTTCTGTTCAACTGAATAGGTTACTATTTTTCTGTTTCGGATTAATATACACGACAGTCTTTTTTTTTCTAACGGAATGAGGAAAAATAATAAAAAAACTTGACATGCTTACTTTTTGATATATATTCAGTTTCCATACCGCAGGGAATCATGATGAAGAGTGAAAAAATATACGGCGTCCTGAAACAGCGGATCGCGGACGGCACTTATGCGCCGGGGGCGCGCTTCCCCTCGGAAGACACGCTTCTGGTGGAGTTCGGCGTGAGCAAAGTCACCATCAATAAGATCGTCTCCCGTCTGGCGGCGGAAGGTCTGCTGATCCGGGGCGTCCGGGGCGCCGGGACCCGGGTGGCGCCGCAAGTCTTCCGGCCCCGGGGGAATATCGCCTTTATCGGCAGATTGAACGCTTATTCCATGGCGATCCTTCATGGCGTGCAGCAGGAGTGTCTCCGGCAGAATTTTTTTCCGGCGGTCTTTAGTCCGGAGGCGGAGGCACTTCCCTATTGTCTCGGCATGATGAATCCGAAGACGGTGACGGGGATCATCACCGTGGGGTACGGGATCCTGAAGCCGGAGTGCGACCTGCCACTGGTCTGTCTGGACTACAATTTTCCGCACACCGTTTCCTGCGGGCATGTGCACTTCATCGGCAGCAACAATTTTCTGGGCGGCAAAGCGATGATCCGTGAGGTCCTGAAACGGGGCCACCGGGAGATCGCGATTTTCAGCGCTGAACGTTTCGTGTTCGGGATGGATGCGCCCATCGCCCCCCGGGTGCAGGGGTTTCACGATGCTTTGCGGGAAGCCGGATACGGGAATCCCGGGGAACGGACCTTTTACGGCATGCCCGATTCCCCGGCTGACGCCAGAGCGTGTCTGACCGCGATCCTGAAAAAATACCCGGAGACCTCGATCATCTGCGCCGATTCGGATCACAGTGCCGAAATGATCTCTCAGGCGGCCAAAGCGATGAATATTTCCTGCCCCGGCAGAATTGCCCTGACGGGATTCGGCAACGTGACCCATCTTGAGATCGCTTCCGTGAACCAGCATCCGGAGCGGCAGGGGCAGCTGGCGGTGCGCTGGATCCTTTCCGGGCGTGAAAGCACCCTTATTGAGGGCAAAGAGATTGTGGAAACCGAAGTGACCGGGGCGGAATTCATCCCCATACGGCTGTAACCCGTCATTCCTTTCCAGGGTACCTCTAAAAATTCATTCCGGCGGCTTGCTGCCACTGGGAAAAGTCTGCAAAGCGTGACTTTTCGGCTGTT
>DCGO01000078.1:29702-37167 GCA_002314605.1 Lentisphaeria bacterium UBA1776
ATTGTCTCGCAAATCCATCCGTTTGTTTTTTTAGAGGTCCCTTCTATTTTGCGCGGAGCGCACATGCGGTCAGGGCGAGGATCTGGGGGAGAAGCTGTTTTTTCCGGCTCAGTACGCCGGGGAGACGGAAGAGTCCGTTTCCGATCTTTTCGTAGGGGAGATTCCGGATGATCTGCCGCGAGCCGCAGATCAGAAGTTCCGAATTTTCCCGTACTGCGTCCGTCACCAGAAGGGCAGCAAAACTCAACTGATCCTGTTCGATGATCTTCTGCAGTTCCCGTGTAAGCTCTTCCGACCGCTGGTGGAGGAGTTCCAGATTGGTTTCCTCGATCTGGGAAAGGGCGAATTTGAAGGGGCCGTCCGTGTAATCCTTGCGGTCGGCATTGATGACTCCCGCCGCATCTTTGGCGGCAAGGGGCGAGTCGATCTGCAGAAGCTCCTGCATGAGTTCCGTGCCGGTGACGCCGGAGATTTTTTCGAGCCACTCCGCCATGCGGCGGTCCAGGTCCGCCGTGGTGGGGGAGCGGAGGAGGAGGGTGTCGGTGATGATCCCTCCCAGCAGGATCCCGGCCAGTTCCGGGGTGAGGCTTTCTCCGGAAGCCCGGAACATAGAGGCTACCAAAGTACAGGTACTGCCCACAATGTCCCCGGTGAATCTGATGGGGGCAGCCGTGGGCATCATGCCGATACGGTGGTGATCGACCACTTCCACAACGGGCAGTTCCGCCACACCGGGGAGACTCTGTTCGATCTCGTTGTGATCCACCAGGATCATCCGTCTCGGCGGTTCTCCGTTGAAGACTTTTTTGAGGACCGCTCCGGCGATCCGGTTTTCCCCGTCAAGGACGGGAATGACATCTTCGGCAAAATTGAGGATCTCCCCCTTGACTTCCCGCAGGCGGTCGCCGGGGGAGAGGGTGAGTTCCTGTTCACGGAACCGGACGTGTTCCACCGGCATGCTGAATTTCAGCCGGCGGATCACCGAAGCGGAGTCGAAGGGGGTGTGGAGGATGGAGACCCCGGCCGCACGGGCCGCCTGAATGACCACCGGATCCGCTTCCCGGCCTCCGGTGAGGATGAGGAGCCGGATCTTTTTCTGAAGCGCCTGCAGGTGAATTTCCGGACGGTCTCCGACGATCAGGGCCAGTTCATCGGCGGCGTCTGAAGGCAGGTGTTCATTGAAGGAATCCAGACTCATGGCCGCCACATAGACCTTGAAGTGCTGTTCCTTCTGCATATCGGTCCCCGCCAGCACCCGGGCTTCCAGAATTTCGGTGACAAGCCCGATGGAGCTGTAGATCCGGCGTCCGGCAAGACTTCCCTCGCTCTCCAAATTGAGAAGGCGGGAGAGGAGCGCCATGGGGCTCAGCATGCCGAGAAACTTTCCGTCTCCATCGGTGACCGGGAGCCGGGCAAAGCCGGATTCCCTCAGACGGTTCACCGCATCAAAGAGGGTGGAGCCGGATGTGAGGACGGGGACCGGGGTCATGACATCTTCCACCCTCAGACTCACATCGCCGCAGGTCGGCGGCGGGGCCGTGCGGAAGCGTTTGAAAAGCCATGCCGCCCGTTCCGGCAGAAGGCCAGGGCAGACGGCGGTAATATTTTTCATCCCCTGCCGGCGGCGGAGTTCCGCCAGAGCCGCCGCGCTGGCAATACTGTCGATATCCGGATTCCGATGTCCGGACACAATCACTTGAAAATCCACCGGAACAATCTCCCATGCATGATGTTTTTTTCTTCCATAAAAATATATCATCAAATCTTTTTTTCAACCGGGCAGATGAAAATTCCCCCTACGGAAGCGAGCCGGGGTGTCTGCGCGGCGGCTCTGCTTGAAAAAAAACAAAACAATGATACATTAACAGCATTTCCCGCTACCGGAATTCCGGTTCTGACTGTCGGGGGAGAAGGCGTGGAAAAGGGAGTCTCTGTATGATGATCCAGAAGGTGTTTGTCTTTTTGCTTTTGACCGCATCGGCAGTGCTTTTCACCTGCGGTGTCGTCAGAAAAGCCGTCCATGTCCGGGCATCGGAGAATTGCAGGAAAGTGGTGGCAGTTGTCCCGGTGGGGGCCGTCAATACCTGGTGGGTCGCTGTCCGCAAAGGGGCGGAACAGGCCGGCATGGAAGAAAATGTGGAGATCATATGGAACGGCCCGGAAGTGGATACGGACCGGGAGAAACAGATTCAGATTGTCGAGGATCTTCTGTCTCAGAATGTCGATGCCGTTGTGCTGGCCCCCGGTGATGCGGCGGCGCTGGTGCGCTCCGTCCACAAAGTGAAGGACAGGGGAATCCCATGTATCATCATTGACTCTCCGGTCAAAACGGAGCGCTACGATGCCTTTGCCGGGACAGACGGTTATGCGGCCGGATGCATTGCCGCCAGACTGGCCGGCAAGGCCCTGAAGGACGGAAAAGGCAATGCTCTGATCATCCGGTATCTGCCGACGATCAAGACAGGAGAGGACCGGGCCAACGGATTCATAGACACGTTGAAAAAGGAATTTCCCGGGGTCCGTATTCTGGGGGATATTCACACGGCGGGTTCGGTGGACGATGCGCGGCAGAAGACCACGGATCTTCTGACCCGTTTTCCGGAGACCGATCTGGTCTATGGGGTGAATCAGCCATCGGCTGTAGGCGCGTACAAGGCCGTTGTGACCCGGGAGACGGAGCGCAAGGTGGTGCTGATCGCCTTCGACTCGGATCCCGTACTTCTGAAAGGGGTCGAAGACGGTGATGTCAAGGCCATCATTTCCCAGAACCCGTTTCAAATCGGTTATACCGGGGTGAAAATGGCGGCCCGCCGTCTCCGCGGCGAAGAGATCCGTCCCCGCAAGGTCAGTACTCCGATTCTGGTCATCAACCGGGAAAATCTGCAGGAAATGAAGGCGAAATATCCGGATGTTCTGGGGTTGTGAATCCGGCTGATCTGGAGATCCTGAACGTGATGCGCATGACATGAAAAAGGTGTAGAAGTGAATTTCAAGAAAACATTCGTGTTTCTTCTGCTTGCTGTATCCCTGATCCTGTTTACCGGAGGAGTTGTCAGAAAAGTGGTTCATCTGCGGGCAGCCGCAAAGCAGAGAAAAGTCGTTGCCGTCGTTCCCATCGGCACCATCAACATGTGGTGGGAGATTGTCCACAAAGGGGCGATGAAGGCGTGCGAGGAAGAGAATATGGACATCATCTGGAGCGGTCCGGAACTGGAGACCGACCGGGAAAAACAGATCCAGATCGTGGAAGACATCCTGTCCCAGAATGTGGACGCAGTGGTCCTGGCTCCCAGCGACGGGGCGGCGCTGGTGCGCTCGATCCACAAGGTGAAGGACCGGGGGATCCCATGCGTTCTCATTGACTCCATGGCCAGGACGGAAAACTACGATGCCTTTGCCGCCACCGACGGGCGTGCGGGGGCCGGGACTGCAGCGAGGCTGGTCGGGAAAGTTCTGAAAGGGAAAGGCAATGTCCTCCTCATCCGGCATCTGCAGTCGGTCAAATCCGACGAGGACCGGGCCGGCGGGTTCATTGAGGCGTTGAAAAAGGAGTTTCCGGAGATCCGGATCCTGGGGGACACCTACACCTCCGGGACGGTGGATGATGCCCGGCAGAAGACGGCGGACCTTCTGACCCGCTTTCCGGAGACCGATGCGGTCTATGCGGTGAATCAGCCAACGTCGGTAGGCGCGTACAAGGCTGTGGTGACCCGGGAGTCGAAGCGGAAAGTCGTGCTGGTGGGCTTTGATTCCGACCCTGTTCTGCTGAAGGGCATTGAGGACAACGACGTCTATGCCCTGATTGTACAGGACCCGTTCCGGATCGGCTACACCGGGGTGAAAATGGCGGTCCGGTGCATGCGGGGAGAGAAGATCAGCCCCAGGAATGTCAGTATTCCGAGTCTGGTTGTCCATAAGGAGAATCTGGAAGAAATGAAGAAAAAATATCCGGAAGCGCTGGGGTTGTAAGAGATGGGATCACAGGATGTTATACTGGAAATGGAGGGGATCGTCAAGTGTTTCCCTCCGGTGACGGCCCTGGATCATGTGTCCTTGAAGATCCGGCGGGGGACGGTCCACGCCCTCTGCGGGGAAAACGGTGCCGGAAAATCCACGCTGATGAAGATTTTGTCCGGGGTTTATCAGCCGGATGATGGAAAGATCATTCTGAATGGAGAGGAACAGAAATTTGTCCGTCCCGCCGATTCTCTCCGGGCAGGGATCTCCATGCTGTATCAGGAACTGGAGCTGGCTCCTTCGCTGACAGTCTATGAAAATGTTTTCCTGGGAGATGAAATTCTTGTCCGGGGGCTTCTGCACAGGGTGGATACCGCTGCGGAAATCGCCGCCGTGAAGAGGCTGATGGCGGAGTACGGTTTTTCGCTGGATCCGTCTGCATTGATCCAGTCCCTTTCTCCCGGGGAGTGCCAGATCGTGGAACTGATGAAGGCCCTGCTGCATCAGGCAAAATTGATCGTGATGGACGAGCCCACCAGTTCCCTCTCCGAGTCGGAGGCGCAGAAACTCTTCCGGGTGATCCGCGACCTGAAGGCGAGGGGGATCACCATGATCTACATCTCCCACCGGATGGAAGAGATCAAAATGCTTGCCGATGACATCAGTGTTCTCCGGGACGGCGCGGTGGTCAGGTCCGCTTCCGCATCGGATCTGGAGATCGACGAAGTGATCCGATACATGGTGGGCCGGGAACTTCATGACTATTATCCCCGGCGGGTGCCGAAGATCGGCGAAGTGGTTTTCCGGGCCGAGGGGCTTTCCGCTGCGAACGGGATCCGGGATATTTCCTTTCAGGTCCGTTCCGGGGAGATCGTCGGCATGGCCGGACTGATCGGCGCGGGACGTTCGGAAACTGCCCGGGCGATTTTCGGGGTGGACCCCGTGACGGCGGGGAGTTGTTTTCTGAATGGAACGCTGCTGAAGATCGGATCGCCCCGGGATGCGATCCGGTCCGGGATCGCTTATCTTACCGAGGACCGGAAACGGACCGGGCTCTGTACCGGGCTCGCGTGTGCATGGAATATCACTCTGCCGAATTACGGGTCAATCGGCATGAAGCAAGTGCTGAATCCGGCCAGAGAGAGACGACTGACGGAGGAACTGGGGGACAAGGTTCATCTGAGGTGGAGTTCCCCGGATGCTCCGGCGTCGTCCCTTTCCGGAGGAAATCAGCAGAAGCTTCTGCTGGCCCGCTGGCTTTTGGCTGATTCGGAATTTCTGATTTTCGATGAGCCCACCCGGGGGATCGACGTAGGCGCCAAAAAGGAGATCTACACCCTTTTGAATGAACTTGCATCGGAGGGCCGGGCGATCCTGGTGATCTCCTCGGAACTGCCGGAACTTTTCGGGATCTGCGACCGTCTGATCGTCATGCGGGACAAGCGGATCGCCGGAGAGCGGATCTGCGCGGAAACCGATCCGGAAGAAATCATGCATCTTGCTGCAGTAAGACAATAATTGAAGGATTTTTTCATGAATAAAATCGCCAGACAGCTGCTTCCATTTTCCTCTCTTCTCTTTATCATTTCCCTCTGGACCTTTCTGGAGCCGGATAATTTTCTGACCATGCAGAACCTCTTCAATGTTCTGCGGAGATCCTCCATCAGCGGGATCATTGCCGTGGGGATGACTTTTGTGATCATTACGGCGGGGATCGATCTGTCGGTGGGGGCCATGCTGGCGCTTTGCGGGATGATCGGGTCATTGGTCATGCTGACTCTTTCCGGCGGCACATGGCAGGCCATTGCCGGCGGGTCTTTTATCGATATGGGGGCGGCGGCCATGGTGACAGGGACCCTTGCCGGAGTCGGCCTCGGGGCGGTCTTCGGGCTGGCAAACGGACTCCTTATCACCCGGCTCAAACTGGCGCCGTTCATTGTGACACTGGGGACCATGAGTATTTTCCGTGGGATCTCGTATCTTCTGAATGACGGGAAGCCCTTTGCCGTATCAAGGTACATCTATCTGGACACCGGCAGGGTTCTGGGGATCCCGGTTTCGATACTGCTCTTTATTCTGGTACTTTTGATGTTCGGATTTATCCTGAAATACACCCCTTTCGGCCGCTATGTTTATGCCATCGGCGCCAATCCGCAGACGGCGTTTCATGCGGGAGTGAATGTACGGAACGTGCTGGTCTGGGTCTATACCATTACCGGAGCGCTGGTGGGATTGGCTGCCATGATCACGGTGGCCCGGGCCAGTTCGGCGCAGCCGTCTTCCGGGATCTCCATGGAACTGGATGTGATCGCTGCGGTGATCATCGGCGGATGTTCTCCCAACGGAGGGAGGGGGACCATGACGGGGACGATCATCGGTACGCTTCTCATCAACTTTCTGCGGAACGGTCTTACGCTGCTGAATATTTCCACTAATGTCCAGCTGGTGGTCATCGGGCTCATCATCATCATTGCGGTGACGGCGGTTCAGTTCGCCTCCCGCCGGGAGGATTGATTCCCTGCGGTCCGGGGGGGGCGGATCACTTTTCTCCGCCGCACTCTATTGCCACGATGGTGTGTCCGCAAAAATCCGGTACCGTAAATGCGGCGTATTTTCCGTTCCGGGTAAACTGGACATCCTGTTTTTCCGGGACCGTGTAGATCCGGGAAACACAATTTGTCCGAACTTCCAGCTTCATGCCGCAGACGGGGATCTGATCCTCAATGACTTCCAGCTGCGGGGTCCTGTTTTCCGGGATGCCGGAGATCAGGTGCACCATGATCCTTTGTTTCTGCCGGGTCACGAAGACTTTGACGAAGGAAAGGGCCCCCGGGGCGCGGACAAGAGGTTCCGGGAGAAAACCATTCAGCAGATGGGCAATGATCTTTTTGTATTCCAGCCGCCCGCTCTCAAAGTAAGCAGCAAAGAGGGGAAATGCAACATGGGCGACCTGCTCCGACAGGGTCACCGCCGCCTGGCCGCAGGGGTCTTTGGGGGGAAGATACTGGAAGAACCGGACGTTTTTCGGCTGCCGGTTGAAATAAGGGGCGATGTAATTGGCCAGGACCTCCGTTCCGGGGGAGGGGGTTACAAAGGAACTCCGGGCAATGACCGTGACCGGCATTTCCGGAAAGTCGCCGATCCTGTCCGACTGCATGAAGAGGGGATCAAAAGGCGCGATGCCGGAGTATGTCACCCCCCATTCCGGGAAAACAAACCGGTCATTGGGGGCCGGCAGAATGGCGGCGGCGGAATCTGAAGCAAATTCCGGAGGGGCGGAGGCGTTCTGATTGGCGGTATGGACCGCATGTTTGACCGGCTCCATGCCGGGCGGATTTTTTTTGTCCGGACGCTCCTGCAGCCCGGAATACATGGAGGAAATGATCTTTCCCCCCCGGTCCAGATGTTCCCGGAGCCTTTTCTCCAAATCCGGGGTGATCCGGGTCTCATCCGGCAGGATCAGCGCCTTGTAATTTTTGGTTAATGTCCCAAATCTTGTGACGGGACG